>CBESNX010000045.1:0-9941 GCA_965531025.1 uncultured bacterium | reverse complement strand
GGCGCCATGTCGCTTGTCAAACCCGCCCGGCAAGCGCATATTCGGCACAGCCACTGGGGGGAGCCGGCGATTCGGCTGAGAGGTCTCGACCCGGAGACGACCCCTGGAACCTGATCCGGTTCGTACCGGCGTAGGGACGAGTGAGAATATGGACGCTCCCGCCGCTCCGGCACAGCTTTCCGTAACCGTGCACGCGGCCAACCTGGTTTACGGCGGCCGCCCGCTATTCGAAGACCTGGACGTGCGGCTTCCCGGCGGTCGCTGGACCTGTGTGCTGGGGCCGAGCGGGGTCGGCAAGACCAGCTTGTTACGTCTGATCGCCGGCCTCGCCCCGTTCGACGCGCGCTCCGCCGGAGACGGGTCCCGCGTGATCTGCAGCGATGACCACCCGCTTGCCGGGCGCGCCGCCTACATGGCCCAGGAGGACCTGTTGCTGCCGTGGCTCACGGTTCTCGGCAACGTCACCTTGGGCAGCCGCCTGCGCGGCGAGCGCCGCGGGCGCCAGGCAATTGAAACCCATGCGCGCGAGCTGCTCGATCGGGTCGGTCTCGGCGGGCGCGCCAACGACCGCCCGGCCATCCTTTCGGGCGGCCAACGCCAGCGCGTGGCGCTCGCCCGCACGCTCCTGGAAGATCGGCCGGTGGTGTTGATGGACGAACCGTTCTCGGCGCTCGACGCCATTACCCGGCACCGGTTGCAGGCCTTGGCGGCGGCGCTGCTCGCGGGCCGAACCGTGCTGTTGGTCACCCACGATCCGCTCGAAGCGCTCAGGCTCGGGCACCGCATCCATGTCATGGCCGGCCGGCCGGCGCGGCTCGACGAACCGCTGAAGGTGGCCGGCACGCCGCCGCGCGACGTATCGGACCGGACCATTCTGGATCTTCAGGCCGACTTGCTCGAGCGTCTCGCCGCCGCCGATGAAAGGCTGTGAGGGGACATGTCTTGGTACGTCAGGCTCGCCCGTCCCTTAGTAATTCTGGTCGGCCTTCTCGTGCTGTGGGAGCTCGTCGTATGGCTCAGCGGGGTGCCGCCTTATATCCTTCCGGCGCCCCACGAGGTCGCCGTCGCCTGGGCGGCGCGCCGGGTGCTGATCCTCGAACACTGGGTCATCACCACGGCCGAAATTTTGCTGGGCCTCGCCATCGGCAGCGTGCTGGGTTGTTCGAGCGCGCTCGTCATGGGCTACTTCCGTCCGGCCCGGCGCTGGCTCCTGCCGGTCCTGGTCACAAGCCAAGCGATCCCGGTCTTCGCCATCGCGCCGCTCTTGGTGCTTTGGCTCGGCTACGGCATGGCCTCCAAAGTGGCGATGGCCACGCTGATCATTTATTTCCCGGTGACCGCGGCCTTCTACGACGGCCTGAGACGAACCGAGCCGGGCTGGCTCGACCTCGCGCGCACCATGGGTGGGTCGCGCTGGGCCGCGCTCCGCCACATCCGCATTCCCGCCGCCCTGCCCGCCCTCGCCTCGGGCCTGCGCGTGGCGACGGCGGTGGCCCCCATTGGGGCCATCGTCGGCGAATGGGTGGGCTCGAGCGCCGGGCTCGGCTACCTCATGCTGCACGCCAACGCGCGCATGCAGATCGACCTCATGTTCGCCGCGCTCATCACCCTCGCGGTGTTCGCCGTGGCGCTCTATTTCTCGGTGGACACGGTTCTGCGCCGGGCGTTGCCCTGGCAGGTCGAGACCAACCCCAGTGACGAGAGAGAATAGGCCCATGATTGCCCGTCTAGGATTCATCGCCGTGACCCTGGCCCTCGCCATAGCCCCGCGCCCCACCCTCGGCGCCGAGAAATTCACGGTGCTCTTGGACTGGTTCGTCAACCCCGACCACGCGCCGCTGTTCGTGGCGCTCGAGAAAGGCTACTTCGCCGAGGCCGGACTCGAGGTCAAGATAATCGCCCCGGCCGACCCCAACGACCCGCCCAAGCTGGTGGCGGCGGGCCAGGCCGACATCGCCATCTCCTACCAGCCGCAATTGCACATGCACGTGGCGCAGGGCCTGCCCCTCGTTCGCATCGGCACGCTGGTCGCGACACCGCTCAACTCCCTCGTGGTGCTCGCCGACGGGCCGGTGCGCTCGATCGCCGACCTCAAGGGCAGAAAGATCGGATTCTCCGTGGGCGGCTTCGAGGAGGCCCTGTTGCGGGCGATGCTGGAGCGTCACGGCCTCTCACTCGACGATGTCACCCTCGTCAACGTCAACTTCGCGCTCTCGCCGGCCTTGCTGGCGGGCCAAGTCGACGCGGTGATAGGCGCCTACCGCAACTTCGAGCTGAACCAGATGGACGTCGCCGGCCGGCCGGGCCGCGCTTTCTATGTGGAGGAGGAAGGGGTGCCGCCCTACGACGAGCTGATCATCATCACCAACCGCGCGCGGCTCGGTGATGCGCGGCTTAGGATGTTCGTGCACGCCGTGGAGCGGGGCGTACAGTTCCTGATCAACCACCCCGAGGAGAGCTGGCGGCTGTTTATCAGAAACCGGAAGGAGCTGGACAACGAAGTCAACCGGCGAGCGTGGCGCGACACCCTGCCGCGCTTCGCGCTCCGTCCCGCGGCGCTCGACCGGGGCCGCTATCTTCGCTTTGCGGCCTTCCTCAAAGCCGTCGGCCTGATCGCGACGATCCCGCCGATCGACGACTACGCGATCGAGCTCGAATAGGCCCGCTGTCCCACCGCGCCTTGTTGCAACAGGCCGCGTGTTGGGGTTGACCCGCCGCGTGGCCCGCTTCGTCCATAAGGGCCATGTGCGCGTCGGGGCTCATGCCGGCGGCTCTACGCGGTGCGGGATGAACGGGCGATGCGCGGTCGAGATGAGCGCAGTTCAACCGGCTTCGCTGGACACGCCGCTGTCGGAGACCGGAGGCTCGATCGCGAAGTCGAGCCGGCGATGGGCCGCGCGCAAGGCCGCCTCGACGGCGCTCGCGCCGTCGGCCTTGGCGAAGATGAAGCCGAGATACTTGTAGCCCTCGGGCAGCGGAACGATCTCTTGACCGCGCGGGATCGTGATCGTCACGTCTTCGACGCCGGGCACCGACCGGGCGCTCTCGAGCCCCAGCACCTGGCGAAGTATGCCGGCTCGAGGGACCGGGATCATCATGACCCCGGCGGCGCGCGATTCGCGCCTCAAAGACGCGATCGGCAGTCCCAGCGCATGCCTCAGGATCAGCTCCTCGAGGCCGATGCCGGCGCCGAACCTGAGAGAGCGCGCGCACAGACCGCCGATCGAGCGCGCGGCGACCTCCAGCATCCAGGGGACCCGGCCGTTGATGCGCAACTCCGCATGGATCGGCCCATCGCGTAGTCCAAGGACGGCGAGGGCTTTCGCCGTCGTCGCGATGATTCCCCGCTGCGCCTCGTCGGTCAGGCGCGACGGCGTTACGTAAATCGTTTCCTCGAAGATCGGGCCTTCCAGCGGATCGGGCTTGTCGAACAGGGCAAGCACGTTGAGGCGGCCGCCCCGCAGAAGCCCCTCCAACGCCACTTCCGCGCCCGGGATGTACTCTTCGACCAGGATATGGTCGCCGGCCTCGCCGTCGGCGGCCGCATCCGGCTGTTTCAGTATGCGGGCGATGCGACGGAACGCGGCGGCGAACGCCGCCGCGTCGTCGGCCCGGATCACGCCGCGGCCGGCCGCCAGCGCGAGCGGCTTGAGGACGCAGGGGTAGGCCGCGAGGCGGGCGGCTTGGGCCGGATCGTCGCCGACGGAAAGCAGCGTGAACCGGGGCGAGGGCAGGCCGCTGTTGGCCAGGCGCGTTCTGAAGCGGTATTTGTTGCGTGTCGCCTCCACCGACTCCGGCGCATTGTGGGGCAGGCCGAGGGCGCGGGAGGCTTTGGCCGCCAGCAGGACGGGCTCGTCGTCCACCGGGACGATAGCCTTGAGGGGGTATTTGCGGGCGTAGGCGAGGATCTGTTCGACGCCCTTTTCGATGTTCCTGAAATCGAGCGTCACGGTTCCCCCTTGCGCGTATTTTTCCAGCACCTGGCGGCGGTTGGAGCCGACGGCGACTTCGACGTCGAGGCGGCGGGCGGCCTCGAGGAAGTCGCCCACCCGATACGATGTCGTGGGGATCAGCAGAAGCAGACGTCCCATGGTGTCACGACCGCTCAACCGGGGTGTCCCACGATCCTCGCGCCGTACGATGCAAGGTCCCGCGACTAAACGCGGGCGAACTGGCCGGAGGTCGGCTCGGCGCAGCAGTACCAGGGCTCGCTCAGGCGCGGAACATGCGCATCGGCCGATGGGCGCCCGGACCAAGGCGGGGGCTCATCGGGCAGGCCGCAGGCGTGGCGGGCCACGCGCCAGATCCTCGCGAAGATGTCATGGCGGCTCGCGCCGTCGGCCTCGCCCTTCTCCACGGTCGATCGGACGGTTTCATACAGCTGGTCGACCCGCGGGTCGGGATGGCGCCAAGGGTAGCTCAAGGCGTCGGCGTCGAAGTCCCCCAGAAAGCCTCGCAGCTCCGGGACCTCGAGAAGCCGCGAGCCCCGCGGGACGAGGAGCCGGATGGCGAGCTGAATCGGCGCGACGTGGGCGACGAGCTCGAGCTCCGCCAGCAGCCCAAGCAACTCGAGGTAGCCCGCGAGCGAGGTCCATGGCGTGAACGGTATAAAGGTCGGCGAAAGGGTCAAGCTCGCTTCCCTCGCAAGCTCGACCACCCGGATGAAGTCGCTCCGGGTGTGTCCTTTGTCGAGCAGCTCGAGCAGGCGGTCGTCGACCGACTCGACCGCCGTGGTGACGAATACGCAGCCGGTCGCGGCCAGCGTCCCCAAATGGTCGGCATGTTTCAGCAGGTGCTCCACCTTGATGGTCACATCGTAAGTCACTGCCGGGAATTCCGCGCTGAGCGCCCGAACCAGCCTTGAGGCGTGGCCCACGCCATTGAAGAAATCCGGATCGCCGAAGGTGATATGACGCGCCCCGGCCCGAACCTGCCTGCGAATGTCTTCCATCACGATTTCGGGTTGGACGACCCGGAATCGTCCGCCATAGACGGGCACCACCGGGCAGTGCCGGCACAGGTGCTTGCAGCCGCGGCTCGCCTCGGTATAGCCGGCCGTGCGCCGCGCGCGCTTACCGAGTTGCAGATAGGCGTAGCGCGATAACGGGGGCAGACCGCTGCGCTCGGGAACGCGGAAGCGCTGCTTGGCGAAGGAAATCACCGGTTCGCGCTGGGATTGCGGCCCGGTTGCGCCATTTGCGCACAGCCGCTCGTAGAGGCCGACGAGCCCGCTTTCGAACTCGCCGCCAAGGATGGTCTCGGCCCCGAGGCCGCGCAGGAAGTCCGCGTTCAACGGCGCATACAGGCCGTAGAAACCGAGGTGCGCCGTGGGATTGAGACGCTTGAGCCGCGGCGCGACGGCGCTCGCGAGCCGCGTCGCCGTGTGCATCGGCAGGTAGACGGCGATCAGGCCCGCCTCGCGCACCGCCCGCTCGTCGAGGTCCTCGACCGCGAGATCGATGCAGCTGACCGATGCCCCCGCCTCACTGAGCCAGGCCGCGGGCGACGCCAGCCCGAACGGCTGATGGCCGAGATCAAAAGTGGAAATAAGGACGACCTTCATTGTCGCTTGCCGCGCCCGGCGGTGATGGCGCGCTCGAGCGGGATCGCGTAAAGGGCGCCCGCCCCCGGGGCTAAAATGGACTCACGCCGCCCTTACCCGGCTGAAAGTAAGGATTCGTCCCTCCCGCATGGTCGGTCACGTCGAGCACGGCGGTGATGTTCGGGGCCACCCGTTTGATCTCGGTCTCGACCCCCTGCTTCAGGGTCACGTCCGCCATGCCGCAACCCTGGCAGCCGCCCTCGAGGCGGATATAAACGGTATTGTCCTTGACATCGACGAGGGAAATGTGTCCGCCATGGGCCGCCACGGAGGGGTTGACACGTTCCTCGAGAAGCCTCTGGATCGCTTCGCCCTCGGGGGTCTCGAGGCCGGGCTTCGGCAGGGCGTCCCGATAGTCCTTGACCTCGACGACCTCGGGAACGTAATGCCGGAGCATGTTCAGGATCCCTTGCGTCAAGGAGAATGCCTGCCCTTGAAATTCGACGAGGACGACCCCGTTCTCGAAACCGCGGAAGATGACGTCGCCGCCATCGCGGGCCGCCGCGGGGCGGATGCGGGTGTCGATCAGTTCCTTGATCTCGGCGGCCACCTCGTTCTCTTCGCCGGCATCCTCGTCTTCCCCGCCGTCGCCAGCCGCTGCTTTCCCCTTCTCTTCGAGGAGAACCGGTTTGCCGGCGGTGAAATGCTCCATGATGACGCCGAGTAAGGCCGGCTTTAAGACTTGCCAGTCCTTATCGTCGCTTTTGCTCACGGTTACGGACGCGGAATCGAGAGCGACGCCGGTGACGCCCTCGATCTCAAACAATCGTTGGGCCAACGGCGAACGCGTCGACGACTCCGCGCTTGTGAATTCCGCCGTTCCCGACGGCAAAACCGCCTGGCCGGGCAGGAACTTCAAGGTTCCCGGGTTCGACGTGGTCTCGGTTTGAATGAACATCGCTGCCAATCCTTCAGTCGAGATCTAGGGATCTTAAGGACACCTCACTACATGTGTCCTTGTTTCACTATAGTCCAGGAGCCAATCCACGGGGGCTCTCGGCTATCCTCCGACCCTCAGTATAATCCATGTGACATCCATGTGAAAAATTTCGCCTAATGGCGCCGTGGTGCGATATCGGCGAGATGGATGTTGGCGAGGGCCTTGTGGATGCTGCTGTCCAACGTTTCCCAGAGGAGCTCCGTGGGGGACGGCTCGGGAGTCGTTGGTCCATTGGACATCGCCAGCCTGCGCGGCCGCACGACACCATTGGGCTCTTGGGAGGCGGCGACAATGTCCGCGACGGTGATCTTCTCGGCCGGCTCCTTCAGGTAATAGCCGCCCCCCGGTCCTTTCTCGGCTCGGACGAGGCCGGCATTGCGGAGACCGGCGAAAATCCGTTCCGTATAGGAAACTGATATTCCGACAGCTTCGGAAATCGACTGCACGGTCAGAGGCTTGCTCGGGTCTGCGACAGCCATAAGAGCCAACGCTTCGACCGCGTAGAAACTTCGACTGGTAATCCGCATGCCTATTCCCGGGCCGTATTCGGCATTCACGTGTCTCATGAGGCTGGCGGCCGTGGTCGTTGAGTTAATTTCGATTCGAAACTATCTCGCATCCGATGCGTCCTTGCAACCATAATTTCGACTCGCTATTATTCGCCTTGCGATGACGGATAGAACGTCGGTATCGGAGCGTAACGTGGCTTTCCTTCTCGAGCAGGTCGGCCGCGCTGCTTTTGGTGACGGCTTCAGCGGCGGGTTGAACCCGGCGCAATGGGCGGCGCTCAGGTATTTCGGGCGGGCCAACCGGTTCTCCCGAGCGGTCAGCGCCTTTGCCGAGTTCCAGGGCACGACGCGGGGCACCGCCTCGCAGACGGTCAAGTCCTTGGTGAAAAAAGGCTATCTGACCCGCGAGCCCGCGCCTGGGGATCGGCGCAGTTTTCGGTTGGAGCTTACGGCCGAGGGCCGACGCCTGCTCGAGGACGATCCGTTTCAAGAGTTGGCCGGCATCGCGGGCTCACTGACGCCGGCCCAGCGGTCGAACCTGGCGCAAAGCCTGGACATCATCCTGGACCGTATTCTCACGCGCCGCGGCCAACCGCGGTTTGGGGTATGTGCTTGCTGCTGTCACCTGCGCCTCGACGCATGCCGCGGGCATCCGCTCGGGCCGCACGAATGCGGACTGCTGAGCGAGCCGCTCGGCGAGCCTGAAATCGGCGAGATTTGCGCGATGTATTCCGGGGCGCGGTTCGAGTGACGCGGCGGGTCCCGCCGCGTTGGCCGATGCCGCTCACCCGATAAGATACGAAATGCGTCTGGCGGAGCGCATCGAGAAAAAACTGACGGAACGCTTCACTCCGGTGCGGCTCAGGGTGATCGACGAGTCCCATGAGCACGCGGGCCACGTGGGCTGGCGTCGAGATCATCACGGCGGCCTTCGCCGGTCAAAGCCGCATCACGCGGCAGCGCATGGTTTACGAGGTTTTGGCCGCGGAGCCGGCGGCGGGGGTCCACGCGCTGCAGCTCGCGACCCTGGCGCCGGAGGAGATGGCGAGGCGACCGGGGCGCGCAAGTGGCGCATCGGTGCCGCCTGAGGGGTAAGCCCGCCTCACGCCCCGGGCGGAATATTTCGCCACCTTCTGGTCGATGACGCCGAAGATGGAATGGCCTCCCGTGTCGAGCGTCTCGATGCGCGCCCCATCGCCGAACTCGAGCAAGGCGGTCCTGGCCTCGCCCTGCTCGATGATCTCGATCATGCGCCTTGCCGCGAGGCACGAGCAGCCCACGGAGCGGTCCCGGTTGGACACCGTGCCCGAGTCGATGATGGCGCCGGCCCGGCCCAACGGCTCGCCGTTGACGGGCACCATGAGGCGCAGGTGCAGCTTGCCGCCGTCCCACGCCATGCCCGAAGCCGGCTTGATCCCGGCGCCCCGCCCGCATAGCATCGACGCGGGCGCGACCTCACCCCGCCGTTCGTTGAACAGTCGCGATGCGCGCGGGCTTGATCGAGCGGGTTGAAGCAGAGGAGCCGAGCATGCGAGAGATCGTCCGCGATGTACTCACCTGGTCCTGGTTTTCGGAACCGCACAACTACAATTTCAACGGCCACCTCGTCCGTCACGAGTCCGGCAATCTCTGTATCGACCCGGTCGAGCCCGGCGATGGCGTTCTCGACGAGATCGCCGCGGAGGGCGTCGCACGGATTGTGTTGACGAACCGCAACCACGTTCGGGCCGCGAACCAGGTGCGCGCGCGCACCGGGGCGCGAACGGCGATTCACCCCGACGACGCCGATTACGCGCGGGGCCAGGGCGCCGAAATCGATGATTCGCTCCGGGTGGGGGAAAACATCGGGCCGCTGGCGGTGGTGGGCGTCCCCGGAAAGTCGCCCGGCGAGGTCGCCCTGCACTGGCCCGAGCGGCGTCTGCTCGTCGTCGGGGACGCCGTGATCGGCAATCCGCCCGGTCGCTGCGGGCTTTTGCCCGAGCGCGTGATGGACGACCCCCGGCGTCTGAGGGAAAGCATCGGCAAGCTGCTTGAGCTCGACTTCGACACGCTTCTCGTGGGCGACGCCGAAGCGATCCTCGAGGGCGCCAAGGAACGGCTCCGGGAGCTCGTCGAGACCTTTCCGGGTTGAGACATTCATGACGGCGACGCGCCGCCTTTCCCTAAGGCGGCGTAAACGCCCGGCGCCGTCGTTTCGGTGCTCGCCGCGCTTGCTTCGCGCCGATAACGGCGGGCTATAATAGGATGGCCCGGTAACAGCCCGGTAATAGGAAGACCCGGCGCGCGGTCCTCGACTGGGGGGGCGTTCGCGGGACCGCCGGCGCCGCCAAAGTATGCGCTTGCGAAAGAGAGGGCGAAGGTGCGAATTGCCATTGGCGCGGATCACGCGGGCTTCGAGCTCAAGGAGGAGCTCGCGGCTTATCTTGCCGAGCTCGGGCACGAGGTCGAGAACCTGGGCACCGACGGCACGGCGCCCGTCGACTACCCCGACTTCGCCGAAGCCGTCGCGACCGCGATTCGCGAAGGGCGCGCCGAGCGCGGCGTCCTCGTCTGCGGCAGCGGCGTCGGCGCGTCGGTCGCGGCCAACAAGCTTCCCGCCATCCGGGCCGGGGTCTGCCACGACACCTACTCGGCCCGCCAGGGGGTCGAGCACGACGACATGAACGTCCTGGTCATGGGCGCGCGCGTCATCGGCGGCGAACTGGCCCGCGAGCTGGTTCGCGCCTTTTTGGCCGCCCGGTTCGACGGCGAGACCGGGCACCGCCGCCGGCTGGCAAAGGTGGCCGCGCTCGAAGCCCGCTACGGCGGGCGGGCGAAGACGCAAGCCGGCGGGAAATGATCCACCGGTTAATCGCCTGGCGCGAGGACGGATGGCTGTAACCTCCGCGCC
>CBESNX010000044.1:0-10394 GCA_965531025.1 uncultured bacterium | reverse complement strand
TGGCGGTCGATGGCGCTCCCCGCGGCGGCGATTGCCGTGGTTGTGGGCGCAGCGGCGTTGGCGGTTTGGAACTTTTATCTGCGTACCCCGGCGCCGCCGGTTGACGTGGCCTCCACCACGGCCCCTGGAACGGCGCCGTCCCAGCGATTGCCCGACAAGCCCTCCATCGCCGTCCTGCCCTTCGTCAACATGAGCGGGGACCCGAGCCAGGAGTCCTTCAGCGACGGGATCACCGAGGACCTCATCACGGACCTCTCCAATCTCGAGAATCTGATCGTCATCTCCCGCAGCTCGGTGTTTAGCTACAAGGGCAAGCCCATAAAGGTCCAACAGGTGGGCCGGGAGCTTGGCGTCCACTATGTGCTGGAAGGCAGCGTGCGGAAGAGCGGCGAGCGGGTGCGGATCACGGCGCAGCTCGTGGACGCCGCCACCGGGCACCACCTTTGGGCGGAGCGTTACGACCGCGACCTCAAGGACGTGTTTGCCGTTCAGGACGAGATCGCGAAGAAGGTCGTGACCGCCATGGCGGGATTCGCGGTCGAAACGCTGGAGGGGGAGCAACGGTTTTTCGAGGGCGTCGGCGTCGTGACCGCGCTCGAGCCCGGCAAAAGCCGGCTGGTGGTGGACCACGAGGGGATCAAGGACTTCATGGCGGCCATGGAGATGAGCTATCTGGTCTCGCCGGCCACCCTGCTCCGGGACCTCAATCCCGGCGACAAGATCCGCTTCACCATCGATGCGGACAAGCGAGTCATCGTCGACATTAAACCGCTCGGTGAATGACGTGGCCGCCGTGCGGCCTTTTGCGCGGGGCCATGCCACCACGCCCCGGGGGCTTGGCGGCTTCGGCCCGGTTCTCAATCTGCCTTCCCGGAGACCTCATCGATGCCGCGCCGGGCCAGCGCGTCGGCGCGCTCGTTCCCGGCATGGCCGGCGTGGCCCTTGATCCAGCGCCAGTCCACCTCGTGCCGGGCGGCGGCCTCGTCCAGTCTGCGCCAGAGATCCGCGTTCTTCACCGGCTTGCGGTTGGCGGTCTTCCACCCCTTGGTCTTCCAGTTGCGAATCCACCGGGTGATGCCGTCGCGAACATAAACGCTGTCGGTGTGAAGACGCACCTTGACCGGCCTTTTCAACGTCTCCAGCCCCTGGATCGCCGCCGTCAGTTCCATGCGATTATTCGTGGTCGGCGCCTCGCCGCCGTGGATTTCCCGCTCCACGCCCTTATACCGCAGCACCACGCCCCAGCCGCCGGGGCCGGGATTGCCGGTGCACGCCCCGTCGGTATAGATGTCGACGACTTCCGCTCTTGCCGCCGGACCGGCACGCGCGTCGGCCGTCTTATTGGACTTAGTCGAGACCATAGGCGCCGGCGCCCGTAATGCCCTGATGGAATTTGAGCTTTTGCAGGTACTCCAGGGGGTCCTTGGGGTTCACCCACGCGCCTTCGGGGTGATGGAGCCAGTCGTAGAGCCGGGTCAGCAGGAACCTGAGCGCGCTTCCCCGGGCCAGGAGCGGCAGCGCCTCGAGTTCGGGGTCCGAAAACGGGCGCACCTCGCGGTAGGCGAGGAGCATCTGCCGCGCCTTGGTGACGTTGAAGCTGCGGTCGGCCTCGAAGCACCAGGCGTTGAGGCAGATGGCAAGGTCATAGGCGAAGAAATCGTTGCAGGCGAAATAGAAGTCGATGAGCCCCGAGAGCTCCTCGCCCAGGAAGAAGGCGTTGTCGGGAAACAGATCGGCATGGATGATGCCCGTCGGAAGGCCCTGCGGCCAATGGGCTTCGAGGTGCGCGAGCTCGTCCGAAAGCTCCTCCGTCAGGCCCGCCTTCATCTCGTCCGCCCGTCCCCGCACCTGCTCGAACAGTGCCGGCCAGCCCTGAACCGAGAGCGCGTTCGATCTGATACCTTCGAACGACCGGCCGGCCAGGTGCATGCGCGCCATCGTTTCGCCCAGCAACGCGCAGTGTCTCGGCAGAATGCGCCGGGGCCACATGCCCTTGAGAAACGTGACGACGGCGGCGGGCCGGCCGCAGAGCTCGCGCAGCGCCTTGCCGTCCCGGCCGTGGATCGGGGTCGGGCAGGCGATGCCCTTGCCGGCCAGGTGCTCCATCAGACCGAGAAAGAACGGGAGGTCCTCGCGGTGCACGCGTTTCTCGTAAAGGGTCAGGATGAAAGTGCCGTTGCTCGTCTGCAGTATGTAGTTGGAGTTCTCGACCCCTTCGGCGATGCCCTTGTACGAGACCACCTCGCCGAGATCGTACTGGGCGACGAATACCTCCAGTTCCTCGTCGGAAACGTCCGTGTAGACAGCCATGAGCTTATCTTGTCGGCGGCCGGCTCAAGATCGGCGCGGAGACCGTGTCAGCCCGAGGGGCGGGCCGAAGGCGGCCGTATCCCGGAAGTGGGCGGGGCGCTCAAGCGGTGAGCACCCGGGGCAGGCTGAAGCTCACCTCCTCGAGCGTCACCGTCACCTCCTCGAGCGTCACGTCGAACCGCGCCCGGCAGGCCTCGATCACGTCTTGCACCAGGATCTCCGGGGCCGACGCCCCGGCGGTCAGGCCCAGCCGCCTGACTCCCTCGAGCGACGACCAGTCGATGTCGGCGGCGCGCTGAACCAGCAACGCCCGCGCGCAGCCGCTCAGCGCCGCCACCTCGACCAGCCGGTTCGAGTTCGACGAATTCGACGCCCCGATGACGATCAGCACATCGCATTGCGGCGCGATCTCCTTGACCGCCTGCTGGCGGTTCGACGTGGCGTAGCAGATGTCGGCCCGATTCGGACCCCGGATGCCGGGAAAACGCCGCGTCAGCACCGCCACGATCTCCGCCGTGTCGTCGATCGACAGCGTCGTCTGAGTCACATAGGCGAGGTTGTCCGCGTCGCGCACCGCCACCGTCTCCGCCTGCTCCTTGGTTTCCACCAGAAGGATCGCGCCCTCCGGCAGCTGGCCCATGGTGCCCTCGACCTCGGGATGGCCGGCATGGCCGATCAGCAGTATCTGACGCCCCGCGGCGAAGTGATGGCTGGCCTCGTGGTGCACCTTGCTGACCAGCGGACAGGTCGCGTCGAGATGAAACAGCTGCCGCCGCCCGGCCTCCGCCGTCACCGCCTTGGCCACGCCGTGGGCCGAAAAGATCACCGTGGCGCCGTTGGGAACCTCGTCAAGATCCTCGACGAAAATCGCCCCCTGGGTCTCCAGGCTCTCGACCACGTGGCGGTTGTGCACGATCTCGTGACGCACATAGACCGGCCTGTCGAACCGTTCGAGCGCCCCCTCGACGATCTGGATGGCGCGGTCGACCCCGGCGCAGAAACCGCGCGGGCTCGCCAGCAGAATCGTCAGCTCCGGCTTCGCCATGGCTTCAACCGCTCCAGTCGGGCGCCATTCGCGCCCGGCACCGGGCTTGCCGGCCGTTCAAGGTGGTTTTCCGGTTCCCTGAGCCTTGTGCAATCACGGGCGGTCTTCTAAAGTCTCGACAGCGCGGATCCGGACCCGATCCCAGCGCCGGCCTTCCATTAATGACATTGTTACAAAGTAGTAGCCTACTCCGTAAGGACAAGTAAATACAGCAGCTAAGGAGAAGGTCGAGTGTCATGGCGGATCGGAAGGGCGCCCGGCAAGTCCCATGTGATGTCGGTGCCGAGGCTGGCGAGGGATATGACCGGTGCCGGCGCCCGCAGCGCCGCTCGGCTCCATTGCATCGGCTGCCGCGCCAGCCCGTGACCGGGGGTCGGCCCGTGACTGACCGTTCGGCCGGGGCAGCGTAAGTGTCTTTACCCCGCCATCTTCGCACCGCCTCGGCGTTCATCGCCCTGATCGCCGCCGGGTGCGGCCTGTTCGGGAAGACGGTGACGCAGCAACCCTGTCCCCGGGCGGGCGTCATCCCGGAGGCCGCGACGCTCACGAAGTTTCGCCCCGGTCCCGGGCGGGACCTCACCGACATCCTGTTCGAAGCGCGGTTCACCAATGTCCAGACGACCTGCAAGTACGACTCAAAGGGCGTCAAGGTCGACTTGCGCCTCGCCCTCGTTGTCGAGCGCGGCCCCGCGGACCGGAGCCGGAAGGCGGAATTCGAGTACGTCGTGGGCATTCCCAGATTTCAGCCGTTACCGGAATGGAAGGAGGCGTTTGCGATGAAGGCAGAATTCCCGGGAGGACAGAGGCGCGTGGGTCTCAGCGATGAAGTGGAACTGCGAATTCCCTTGCCGGCCGGCCGGTCGGCGGCGGACGATGAGATCGTTGTCGGGTTCCAGCTGACGAAGGACGAGATCGAGTTCAACCGGCGCCGGCGCAAGCGCTGAGGCCATCGGCCGTGGATGCCGCGTAAGGCGTGGTTGACCTTCATGGCCCCGCCGCTAAGATACGCGGCTGGGCCGGTGAAAGCCGCCCGTGTTCAGATGATCCCTGCGGGAGAGACCGGCGCGGCTATGCCGATGCCGGCGCCGAAGGAGCAACGGCCCCGGAAACTTTCAGGCAAAAGGACCGCAGGGGGATGGCGCTCTGGAGAGCAGGCGTCCCGCCATGACGCAATGGGGGACGCCTCACCGAAGATGTAAGCCGGGCCCCGGCGCACGACCTCGCCGGCCGGTGAATCTTTCAGGTCCAAAGACAGAGGGGGCCGCCGTCGCCGAAGCTATTGGCGCGCGGCCAGTCCGGAATCTTGTTGGAGGACCGCGGTGACCAATTCCCCCTCAGAGATTTTGAAGCGCACGGCCCTGTTCGACCTCCACGTCGAGCTGGGTGCGAAAATGGTTCCGTTCGCCGGCTACGAGATGCCGGTGCGGTATGGGGACGGCATCATCGCCGAGCACCTCCACACCCGGTCACGGGCCTCCCTCTTCGATGTTTCCCACATGGGTCAGGTGGCGCTGAAAGGCGCCGATGCGGCCGCCGCGATCGAGGCGCTGGTGCCGGGGGAGATCCAGGGGCTCGAGCCCCGCGCCATGCGCTACACCGTGTTCACCAACCCCTCGGGCGGCATCCTCGACGATCTCATCGTGATCAATGGCGAAGATCGCCTTCTCATGGTGGTCAACGCCGCCGGCAAGGACCAGGATTTCGCCCACCTGAGCGGCCATCTCGCCGGCCGATGCGAGGTCACGGCGCTTGACGACCGCGCGCTTCTCGCGCTCCAGGGTCCCGCGGCCGCCAAGGTGCTGAGCCGTTTCGCGCCCGATTGCCGGCGCTTGAGCTTCATGACGGCGGCGCGGTTTTCCATCGACGGAACGGAGTGTCTCGTGGCCCGCTCGGGCTACACCGGAGAGGACGGCTTCGAGATCTCGGTTCCCGACGAGAAGGCCACGGAACTCGCCCGCCTGCTGCTTGGCGAGCCGGAGGTCATGCCGGCGGGGTTGGGCGCCCGCGACACCCTCAGGCTCGAAGCCGGCCTCTGCCTTTACGGTCACGACATCGATACCGGCACGACGCCGGTGGAAGCCGGTCTTGCCTGGACCATCGGCAAGCGCCGCCGCGCGCAAGCAGACTTCCCCGGGGCCGACGTCATTCTCCGCCAGCTCGAGCAAGGGGTCGAGCGCCGGCGTGTCGGCATCCGTCCCGAGGACCGGGCGCCGGCGCGCGAGCACACGCAAGTCACCGATGCGGGCGGCGCGCCGATCGGCGCGATCACGAGCGGCGGCTTCGGCCCGACGGTGGGCGGCCCCATCGCCATGGGCTATGTCAAGGCCGACCACGCCGAACCCGGCACGATGGTCAATCTGCTGGTGCGGGGCGTGCCCCGGCCGGCCAGGATCGTGTCGCTGCCCTTTGTCGAACCGCGTTACTGCCGGGGCGGCTAGTGCTCTAGCGCAACGGAAGGCTGCAGAACGATGAGCGAGATGAAATTCACCGAAGCGCATGAGTGGGTCCGCCTCGAGGGCGATGTCGGTGTCGTCGGCATCACCGAATACGCCCAGGAGCAGCTGGGGGACGTGGTCTACGTGGAGCTCCCCGACGTCGGCAGGAAGGTGGCGCGGGGGGGCGAGGTGGCCGTGGTCGAATCGGTCAAGGCCGCGAGCGAGGTCTACGCGCCCCTGAGCGGCGAGGTCGTCGAGGTCAACGGGACGCTGACGACGGCGCCCCAGATCGTCAACGAGGACGCGACGGGCGCCGGCTGGTTCGTGAAAATCAGGGCGAGCGACGCATCGGAGCTCGATGAGCTGATGGACGAGGCGGCTTACAAGACTTACGCGGAGGGGCTCGGCTGATGCGGTATTTGCCGTTGAGCGAGCCCGACCGGCGGGCCATGCTGGACGCCATCGGCGTCGCTTCCATCGACGATTTGTTCGAGGACGTGCCCGCAGCCGCCCGCCTTCGCGAACCCCTCGATTTGCCGGACCATGCCGGGGAGATGGAGGTCGAGCACGCCGTCGCCGCCATGGCGGCGAAGAACGTCAGCGCCGGCGCGGTCCCCAGTTTCCTGGGCGCGGGGGCCTATCGCCATCACCTGCCCGCGACGGTGGACCACGTCATCCAGCGGGGCGAGTTCCTCACCTCCTATACGCCGTACCAGCCCGAGGTCTCCCAGGGGACGCTGCAGTACCTGTTCGAGTTCCAGACCCAGGTGGCGCTGATCACCGGCATGGAGATCGCCAACGCCTCGATGTACGACGGAGCCAGCGCCTGCGCCGAAGCGGCGATGATGGCGCGCCGCATCACCCGGCGGAACAGGGTGGTGCTCTCCGGCGGTCTGCACCCCCATTACCGCGAGGCCGTCGCCACCTTCGCCCGCTATTCGGACGCCGAGATCGCCCGCGCGCCGCCGGATCCCGAGGCCGCGGAGGACCTTGCCGCCATGATCGACGATCGGACCGCCTGCGTCGTCGTCCAGAACCCGGGCTTCTTCGGCCAGGTTCGCGATTTCGCGCCGCTGGCCCGCGCCTGCGCGGACTCAGGCGCCCTGCTGATCGTGGCCGTCACCGAGGTCGTCTCGTTGGGCGCGGTCAGGCCGCCGGGCGAGATGGGCGCCGACATCGTCGTGGCGGAGGGCCAGTCGATCGGCAACCCCCTCATTTTCGGCGGGCCGTCCGTGGGGTTGTTCGCCGCCAAGGAGAAGTACGTGCGCCAGATGCCCGGGCGCCTGGTGGGCGAGACGGTCGACCTCGACGGACGGCGCGGTTGGGTGCTCACGCTTTCGACCCGCGAACAGCATATCCGGCGCGAAAAGGCGACCAGCAACATCTGCACAAATTCGGGCCTGTGCGCGCTGGCCTTCGCCGTGCACATGACGCTTCTGGGCTCGGCCGGTCTTGCGCGGCTTGCCCGGATCAACCATGCGCGCGCGGTCGGTTGCGCGGAAATGCTCGCCAGGGTACCGGGCGTGGAGCTCGTCAATGCGACGTTCTTCAACGAGTTCACGCTGCGGCTGGCCAAGCCCGCGGCCGAGGTCGTCGATGCGCTTGCCGATGCGGGTGTGCTCGGCGGCGTGCCGGTCTCGCGCTTCTACCCGGAGACGGCGGAACTCGCCGATCTGCTGCTCGTGGCGGTGAGCGAAACCAACACGGACGAGGACATGGCGAACCTTGCCGCGGCATTGAAGGAGGTTTTGTGATGGAACGCCGGCGGCGATTGCCGGGCCTTGGGGACGATGCGCCCGGCACCGTCACGGGAAACCGCGGCCTCGAGGTGGAAGAGCCGCTGATCTTCGAGCAGGGCTCCCCCGGCCGCTCGGGCGTCGACCTGCCGGAGCCGGCACCCGTCGAGGATCGCCTCGGGGGCCTGGGCCGGGAGGGCGAGATCGGCCTTCCGGGCCTGTCGGAGCCGGAGGTCGTGCGTCACTTCATGCGCCTGAGCCAGAAGAACTTCGCCATCGACACGGGGCTCTATCCCCTCGGCTCGTGCACCATGAAGCACAACCCGCGGCTCAACGAGAGGCTCGCGCGTCTTCCGGGTTTGGCCGACCTCCATCCCATGCAGCCCGAAAAAACGGTGCAGGGGGCGCTGGAGCTGATCGACCTTACGGCCCACTGGCTCAAGGTGCTGACCGGCATGCCGGCGGTGGCCATGTCGCCGGCGGCGGGGGCGCAAGGGGAGCTTTGCGGCATGATGTGCATCCGCGCGGCGCTGGAGGCCCGGGGGGACGCGCGGCGCCGGGTGCTGGTGCCGGAATCCGCCCACGGCACCAATCCCGCCACCGCCGCCGCCTGCGGCTACGAGGTCGATGCCCTTCCCGCCAATGCCCGGGGCCGCGTCGATCTCGCGGCGTTCAAGGCAAAGCTCGCCGACGATGTCGCCGCCATCATGCTGACCAACCCCAACACCTGCGGGCTGTTCGAGGACGAGATTCTGGAGATCGCCGAGGCATTGCACGCCGCCGGCGCGTTTTTCTATTGCGACGGGGCGAACTTCAACGCCATCGTCGGCAAGGTGCGGCCCGCCGACCTCGGCATCGACGTGATGCACCTGAATTTGCACAAGACGTTCTCGACCCCCCATGGGGGCGGGGGGCCGGGCAGCGGCCCGGTGGTCCTGACGGAAGCGCTCGCGCCGTATGCGCCGCTGCCCCATGTCGTGCACGGCGAGCACGGCTTCCGCCTGGTCGAGCAGGCGGGCGGACCGGATGAGCAGGCGCAAGCGTCGATCGGCCGGCTCAAGGGATTTCACGGCCAGATGGGGATGTTCGTTCGCGCGCTCGCCTACATGATGAGCCACGGGGCCGACGGGCTCCGCCAAGTGGCGGAAGACGCGGTGCTCAACGCCAACTACCTGCTCGCAGGGCTTAAGGACAGCTTGACGCCCGCCTATCCGGGCCCGTGCATGCACGAAGTCCTTTTCGACGACGGCTTCCTCGAGGACACGGGCGTCACCACCCTCGATTTCGCCAAGGCCATGATCGACGAGGGCTTCCACCCGACCACCATCTATTTCCCACTGGTCGCGCATGGGGCGATGCTGATGGAGCCGACCGAGACCGAAAGCTTATCGGGCCTCGATCAGTTCATCGCCGCGATCGAGGCCCTGGCGGCCCGCGCCACGGGGGGCGATGCGGCGTACTTCCGGAACGCTCCGCGGCTCACGCCCAGGCGCCGGCTGGACGAAACACGAGCCGCGCGGCAGCCGGTGCTGCGCTGGCGCCCCGCCCGGAAAGCCGCGGCGGACTAGACGGCGCGCCTTTACACCAAACAAAATCCACGGACGGCTTGGGTTTAAAGCGGTTGAAGCCCGCCCCTTGGCACCGCGCCGTGCTCACGAATTTGTTACTGGACTGAACGGTCCAAAATAGCCATATTGCATCCAGGACGAAAGAGAAAGGTTGTCGAGCGTCATGGCAAGACCACGGGAATTCAATACCGACGTTGCCTTGGAGCAGGCGATGCAGGTCTTCTGGGCCAAGGGCTACGAGGCGACTTCGCTGCAGGATCTGATCCACGCCATGGGTATCAGCAAAAGCAGCTTTTACGAGACCTTCGGCAGCAAGCATGAATTGTTCATGTCCGCCATCGAGCACTACGAAGACACGGTGACCAAGCGCCTGGCCGGCGTCCTCGAAGGCGCCGCGCCGGCGCGAATGGCGATCGCCGAGGTGTTCGACGCCATCATCAAGGCGGCGGTGGCTGAGGGCGATCGGCGCGGCTGTCTCCTCTGCAACTCCGCCGTCGAGGTTTCGCCGCACGACAGCGAGGCGGCGGCGCTGGTCGCGACCGGGCTTGCGCGGGTGGAAAAGGCTTTCCATCGGGCGGTCGTGCGCGGACAGGACGCCGGAGAAATTCCGGCCGAACGCGACGCCCGTGCCTTGGCCCGGTACCTGACCAGCAGCGCCAACGGCTTGCAGGTCATGGCCAAGGCCAGCCCCAATCGAGCGGCGCTGGAGAACGTCGCAGGTATCGTGCTGTCGGTGCTCGACTGAAATTTTTTAGCCATTTTGGACCAATTGGTCCCTAACTGGCGGAAGCGTTCCGCCGGTCACCGAGAGACGAAAAAGACATGAGCGTTATGGCAATCACGGGATTCGTCCTTCTCGTCACAGGTGCGGACAAAGGCATCGGGGCGAATCGGAAAGGAGAGCCGAGATGAAGAAGTTGGTGCTTGTATTGTTGTTGTTTGCCGCCTCGCCCTCGATAGCGGCGGCCCAGACCTTCTGCGCAGACCGCGCCGAGGTGCTCGACCGCCTTGCCGCCGAGTACGGAGAGCACCTCACCGAGGTCGAGGAGATCGAGGATTACGGGCTTCTCGAAGTGCTGAAGTCGCCGACGGAGGGCACCTGGACCGTCATCCTCACCAAGTCTGACGGTGTAAGCTGCGTGCTGGCGACGGGCGACGGTCTCGCCGTCACCCGGAACGGTCCCGAAACACGTGCAGTCAGCGTTTGACCCACGCGCCTGCCGAGGCACCGTTTTTTTTGACTGTTTTGAACCAATCGGTCCTGAACTGGCGGACATGTTCCGCCACAGCCGAGGAAAGG
>CBESNX010000043.1:0-10477 GCA_965531025.1 uncultured bacterium | reverse complement strand
GGCGTGGTCAAGAACATCACCGACTACGGCGCCTTCGTCGACCTCGGCGGCGTCGACGGGCTGTTGCATATTACCGACATCTCTTGGCGGCGCATCAACCACCCGTTGGAGGCCGTCAACATCGGCGAAACCATCAAGGTCCAAGTCATCCGCTTCAATCCCGAAACCCAGCGCATCAGCCTCGGCATGAAGCAACTCGAGGCCGACCCGTGGGAGGACGTCGCGTCGAAATACCCGGTGGGCATGAGGCTGAAGGGCCGCGTCACCAACCTCACCGACTACGGCGCGTTCGTGGAACTCGAACCGGGCGTCGAAGCGCTCGTGCACATCTCGGAAATGAGCTGGACCAAGAAAAACGTTCACCCCGGGAAGATCGTCTCCACCAGCCAGGAGGTCGAGGTCATGGTGCTGGACGTCGATCCCCAGAAGCGCCGCATCAGCCTCGGGCTCAAGCAGTGCATGGAGAACCCCTGGGAGGCCTTCGCCGCGAACTTTCCGGCGGGCTCGGAGCTGGAGGGCGAGATCAAGAACGTCACCGAGTTCGGCCTGTTCGTGGGCCTGCCGGGGCAGATCGACGGCATGGTCCACACTTCAGACCTCGACTGGCTCCGCCCCGGCGACGAGGCCATCGCCGATTACAAGAAAGGTCAGGTCGTCAAGGTCAAGGTGCTGGACGTCGATGTCGGAAAAGAGCGCGTGAGCCTCGGCATCAAGCAGCTCACCGAAGACCCGTTCGAGGGCAAGATCTCGGCTCTGAAGAAGGGCGACATCGCGACCTGCACGGTTTCCGCCGTGCAGCACAAGGGCATCGAGGTGGCGATCGACGGCCTCCACGGTTTCATCCGCAAGGGCGACCTCGCCCGCGAGCGCAGCGAGCAAAAGCCCGACCGCTTCGCCGTCGGCGAGAAAGTGGACGCCAAGGTCACGTCCATCGACCGGGCGCACCGCAAAATCACCCTGTCGATCAAGGCCCGCGAGATCGAGGAGGAGAAACAGGCCATGGCCCAGTATGGCTCCTCCGACAGCGGCGCCAGTCTCGGCGATATCCTCGGTGCGGCGCTCAGCAGGGCCACCAAGGAAAAAGCGAAGGCCGAAGAAACGGCGGCGGAAAAGCCCGCGGAGCCGGCGGAAGCGAAGGCCGAAGAAACGGCAAAGAAAAAGGCCGGGAAAAAGGCCGATGCGAAGGCAAAAAAATCATCTGGGAAAAAGGTCGAAGCAAAGGCTAAAAAAAGGACCGAGGAAAAGACCGCGGACAGCGCCGAGGGGGAGGCCGACGAAAAGGGCGGCGCGGAGAAGGGAAAGACGGAGAAGGGAAAGACGGAGAAGGGAAAGGACAAGAAGGGTGCTTAGGCCGGGCTCCGGTTTCCGCGGCGGGCCCGCGCTTACGGCCCCTTCCGCTCTCGCCCGATGCCCCGCAACGTTTGATGCCTCATATCGTTTGATTGATGCCCCATGTCACTTGATGCTGACGCGCTGATCGACCGGAAAAGACTGAAGAGGCGGCTCGGCCTTTGGCGCGCGCTCGCGATCCTCGCACTCGTCGCCGTGGTCGTCGTCGCGGTCGGCCGTGTCGATGGCTTCGGCTTCTTGCAGAAGCCGCACGTCGCGCGGCTCACCGTCTCAGGCGTGATTACGGACGATCGCAGGCGCGACGAGGCGCTGGCCAGGGTGGCCAACGACTCGAACGTCGCCGCCCTGATCGTGCTCATCAACAGCCCCGGCGGCACCGTTGTCGGTGGCGAAACCCTGTACCGCAGCTTGCAGCGGGTCACTGCCGAGAAAAAGCCCGTGGTCGCGGTGATGGGGACGCTCGCCACCTCCGGCGGTTACATGGCGGCGCTGGCGGCCGATTACATCCTTGCCCGCGAGGGCACGATCACCGGTTCAATCGGCGTCGTGCTGCAGACCACCGATCTCACCGGGCTCTTGTCCAAGCTCGGCATCTCCGCGGAGGCGATCAAGAGCGGGCCGCTGAAAGCCGTGCCCTCGCCCTTCGAGCCCCTCAGCGACGAAGCGCGCGAGGCGACCATGGCGGTGGTGACGGATATGTACAACATGTTCATCGATATGGTGGTCGAACGGCGCAAGCTTCCCCGCGAGAAGGTGCTGAAACTCGCCGACGGGCGCGTTTACACCGGGCGCCAGGCGGCGGCGAACGGGCTGATCGACGGTACCGGCGGTGAAGAGGAGGCGCGCCAGTGGCTCGAGGAAGAGCGCGACATTTCGAAATCCCTTCCCGTGCGCGACGTGCGAATCAAACGGGGCGCCGTGGGCTGGCTCAAGCTGGTCGGCCGCCTGACTGGAATAACATTGTTTTCTGAAAGACTTACCCTTGACGGCCTGGTTTCCCTTTGGCACCCTGAAAGCCGATAAATTCGGCCTTTAACGGCAGGCGCCCTTGGTCCGGGCGGCGCGCCGCCTGAACGGACCGGAGAGGAGGGAGGCCCATGACCAAGTCGGAACTTATTCTGCGTCTCGCCGAAAGAAGCCCGCATCTGTACCACCGGGATGTGGAGCGGATTGTGAGCACGATTTTCGACGAGATCACCGCGGCGCTGGCGCGTGGCGACAGGGTGGAGTTGCGCGGTTTCGGGGCCTTCTCGGTGAAGAAACGGCGCGCCCGTATCGGACGCAACCCGCGCACCGGCCAATCGGTGCACGTGGCGGAAAAATACGTTCCCTTTTTCAAAACCGGCAAGCAGCTGCGCGAGCGGTTGAACGGCTGAACGGAGAAGCTGAACGATTACCGGCACATCGTCGCCGCAAGCCTTCGGGGCTCATGCGCGGCAAATTTGCCCGGCCCGCGGTTCCTTCCCCCGCCGGATGATTGCCGGTGCGATGCCATGAAAGTCCTGTTCTGGTTGCTCGGCCTCCCCGTCCTCGTCGCGGCCGTCGCCTTCGCCCTTTCCAACCGCGAGACCGTGGCCCTCGAGGTCTGGCCGCTTCCTTACGTCCTGGAACTGCCCGCCTATGCCGCCATTCTCGGCGCCGTTTTCGCCGGCTTTCTCTGCGGCGCGGTATGGGCGTGGATGTCGGGAGGCAAATGGCGCCGGCGCGCGCGCGCCGGCGCCCGCAAGTTGAAGCCGCTCGAACGGGAAAACGAGGAGCTGCGCAAGCAGCTGGCCGCCGCCGAAGCGCGCCAAAACGTGCCGGATGCGGCGGAGACTCGCCGCCGCCTCGCCGCCGCCGAATTGGATTAACCCGCGAACCGCCGACATCCCGAGCCGGCCTGTTACGTGGCCCCGAATTGATATATAAGGCCTGCGGATCACCCGGGCGGGGCGCATCGTCGCTGGGATGGCGGACGCACCCCCTCGATGAACCCGAAAGCGTGAACCATGCGGCTTCAGGTCAAGATTTGCGGCATCAACTCGAAAGAGGCGCTGGCGGCCGCGGTCGACGGCGGGGCGCGTTATATCGGGCTCGTGTTCTATGCGCCCTCGCCCCGCTTCGTGACGGCAAGACAGGCCGCGGGGCTTGCCGCCGGCGTTCCCGCCGAGGTGCGGAAGGTCGGATTGTTCGTGGATGCCGACGACGCGACCATCGCGGAGACGCTCAAGCACTGTCCCCTCGACATGCTGCAGCTTCATGGCGCCGAGAGCCCGGAAAGGGTGCGAAAGGCCAAGCAGGCTTTTGGACTTCCCGTCATCAAGGCGGTGAAGCTTGCGGGCGCGGACGACCTTGCCGTCGCCCGGGATTATGTCGACGCCGCCGACCGCTTGCTGTTCGACGCCAGGCCCCCCGCCGACATGAAAGGCGCCCTTCCGGGCGGCAACGCCCTTGCCTTGGATTGGAATCTGCTCAAGGGAACCCGGTGGCCGTGCCCGTGGATGCTCTCGGGCGGGCTCAACGCCGGCAACCTGGCCGAGGCGGTCGAAACCACGGGCGCGCGGGCGGTGGATGTCTCCTCGGGCGTCGAGGACCGGCCCGGCCACAAGGATCCGGCCCGCATCAGGGCCTATCTCGAAACCGCGGCGAAACTCTGATAACGCCCATGGCCCTGAAAAGGACCCGCGCAACCGCCGCCGAACATGCCGCCAGGGCCAAGGAACTTATGGCCGCGGGAAGGTTCGAAGAAGCCGCCCAGGTCCTTGCCGGGGCGTTGCAGCGCGACCCGGGCCTTTTCGAGGCCCACCTCCTGCGCGGCCGGGCGCTCGAGCAGGCAACAAGGCCCAAGGAGGCCATCGCGAGCTACCGGCGCGCCCTCAGCCTCAAGCCCGACAGCGCCGAGGCGTTCCTGCAGCTGGGAGCCCTGTGCGCGCGCCTCGGGGCGCTGGTCGAGGCCGAGTTCATGCTTAAAAAGGCTCTCGAAATCCAGTCCGGGATGATCGAGGCCTACCATGCCTTGGGCCTCGTCCTTGGCCGTCGGGAAAAGTTCGAGGACGCGGAGACGTTGCTCCGCAAGGCCCTGTTCAGGGCCCCGGACAGGGCCGAACTGCACGCCGCCCTCGGCTCGACTTTGGCCGAGACCGGAAGATTAAGGGAAGCCCTGCCCCACTTCGCAGAAGCCGTGCGGCTCAACCCCGACTTCGGCGAGGCCCACGCCGGCCTTGGTAACGTGCTGCGCGATCTCGGGCGGTCCGAAGAGGCGCTCGCGGCCTATGACCGGACATTGGAGCTCATCCCGGACGATGCCCGCGCCCATGTGAGCCGGGCCGCGGCGCTGTTGCTCACCGGCGACTATGCCGGGGGCTGGCGCGAGTACGAGTGGCGGCTCAAATTGCCGGAGGCCCGCGACGTCTCCGGGCTTCCCCGGCGTTGGAGGGGCGAAACGCTACGGAACCGGACGATCCTCGTTTACACCGAGCAGGGGGTGGACGATGGGATCATGTTCGCGGCCTTGCTTTCCGATCTCATCGGCACCGGCGCGAGGGTCGTGCTGTGGTCGACGGGCCGCCTCGCGGCGTTGCTTGCGCGCTCCTTTCCCGATGCCGAGGTCCATGTGGCGCCCGAAGAAGACGGCCGGGAGTTTTCCTTTGCTGGGATCGATTATTCGGTGGCGATGGGATCCCTCCCCCTTTTCTTCCGGCAAGCGAAAACCGACTTCACCGGCACCCCGCGCCATGCCCGCTACCTCGTCCCGGACGCGGGCGCGGTCCAAGAATGGCGCCGGCGCTGCGATGGGTTGGGCGAGGGGCTGAAGGTCGGGATTTCCTGGCGCGGCGGAGCCTCCGCCCGGGACACGAGGCTTCGGACCACGGGCCTTGACGACTGGTCCGACTTGTTCGAATTGCCGGACATCGCGTGGATCAACCTGCAAATCGGCGAGCCGGGGCAAGAGATCGCGGCCTTCGAGGAAAAATCCGGCCGTAAGGTCCATGACTGGCCGAACGCGGCGGCGGACCTCGACGACTTCGCGGCCCGTATCGATGCCCTCGACCTGGTGATTTCCATCGACAACAGCACGGCCCATCTCGCGGGCGCGCTCGCGAAGCCGCTCTGGACCCTGGTGCCTTTCGTCGCCACGTGGCGCTGGGGCAGACGCGGCGAAACCACCCCTTGGTACCCCAGCATGCGGCTCGTGCGCCAGCACGAGGATCAGCCCTGGCGCGGCGTGCTCGCCCCTCTCGCCCACGACCTCGTCGCGGCCTTCGCATAGCCGTCGTTGCAGCGATCGGACCCCGCCCCGGCATGGGTCGCGAGCGGTTATTGGCCGGCCGGGCGCCGGGTTTCCCCGTCGCAGGCAAGGATTGGAATATGAAGCGGCCGGGGCTATTGTGGCGCGCGATCTTGGATCAGGGACATCATAGGGCCCCCGGGCGCGTTGCAACGGGGACCGAGGACCGAACGGGATGGAAGCGCTGAACACCTATCGCGGCGGACCCGACGAGAAGGGCCATTTCGGCATCTTCGGCGGGCGCTATGTCGCCGAGACCCTGATGCCGCTGATTCTCGACCTCGAACGGGCCTATGCGCAGGCCAAGGACGACGCCGCCTTTTCGGAAGAGCTCGACTATTACCTCGCGTATTACGCGGGCCGGCCGAGCCCGCTGTATTTCGCGCAACGGCTGAGCGAGCATCTCGGCGGCGCCAAGATCTATTTCAAGCGGGACGAGCTGAACCACACGGGCGCGCACAAGATCAACAACTGCCTCGGCCAGATCCTTGTGGCGCAGCGCATGGGCAAGAGCCGCATCATCGCCGAAACCGGCGCCGGCCAGCACGGGGTCGCCGTCGCCACCGTCTGCGCCCTGTTCGACCTCGACTGTGTCATCTACATGGGCGAGACCGACATCGAACGCCAAGCCCCCAATCTGTTCCGCATGAAGCTGCTGGGCGCCGAGGTCGTGCCGGTCGCCTCGGGCTCGAAGACCCTGAAGGACGCCATGAACGAGGCCCTGCGCGACTGGGTCACCAACGTCGAGAGCACCTACTACCTGATCGGCACGGTGGCGGGCCCGCACCCCTATCCCGCCATGGTGCGCGATTTCCAGTCGGTGATCGGGCGCGAGACGCGCGAGCAGATCATGGAGGCCGAGGGCCGGCTCCCCGACACCTTGATCGCCTGCATCGGCGGCGGGTCGAACGCCATCGGCCTGTTCCACCCGTTCCTGGACGAAGCCGGCATCCGGATGATCGGCGTCGAGGCCGCGGGCAAGGGGCTCGAGACGGGCGCGCACGCCGCCTCGATCACCGCCGGCTCGCCGGGGGTGCTCCACGGCAACCGCACCTATCTGCTGCAGGACGGGGACGGGCAGATCCATGAAGCCCACTCGATCTCCGCCGGCCTCGACTATCCGGGCGTCGGCCCGGAGCACGCCTGGCTCCGTGACAGCGGACGCGTCGAGTATGTCGCCGTCACCGACGACGAGGCGCTCGAAGCGTTCCAGCTCTGCTCGCGGCTCGAGGGCATCATCCCGGCGCTGGAGCCGAGCCATGCACTGGCCCACGTGATGAAGATCGCGGGCGATTTACCGCGCGAGCACCTCATGGTGATGAACATGTGCGGGCGCGGGGACAAGGACATCTTCACCGTGGCCAAGGCCTTGGGATTGGGTCTGTGAGCGCGCGCAAATCCCGCGACCGGATCGTGGACCGCTTCGCCGCGCTGAAGGCGGAGGACCGCGCCGGGCTGGTGACCTTCATCACCGCCGGGGATCCTGACCATCGAACCTCGCTCGCCCTGGCGCGGGGCCTGCCCGAGGCCGGGGCGGACCTCATCGAGCTGGGCGTGCCCTTCACCGACCCCATGGCCGACGGGCCGCCGGTCCAGACGTCGAGCCAGCGCGCGCTCAAGGCGGGGGCCAGCCTGCGCCGCACGCTCGATCTCGTGCGGAGCTTCCGCAAGCACGATGCCTCAACGCCGATGGTGCTGATGGGCTACTACAATCCCATTTACGTCTGTGGCGTCGAGGCGTTCCTCGAGGATGCGACGGCCGCGGGGGTGGACGGGTTGATCGTGGTCGACCTGCCGCCCGAGGAGGATGACGAGCTGTGCCTGCCGGCCGCCAAGTCGGGCCTCCATTTCATTCGTCTCGCCACGCCCACGACCGACGAGAGGCGTCTGCCCAAGGTTCTCCCCCACACCTCGGGCTTCATCTACTACGTCTCCATCACCGGGATTACCGGCGCCAAGTCGCCGCGCATCGACGCCGTTAAAAGCGCCGTCGAGCGCCTGCGCCGGCATACGGAGCTTCCCATCGCCGTCGGTTTCGGCATCAAGACCCCGGACCAGGCGGCGGCGGTCGCAAGGGTCGCGGACGCGGCGGTGGTGGGCTCGGCGTTGGTGCAAAAAATCGCCGACGGCCTCGATGAGGAGGGCAAGCCGCAAGCCGGGCTCGTGGCCTCGGTGCTCGATCTCGCGCGAGACCTGGCGCAAGGCGTGCGGGGCGCCCGTCTTGCGGCCGGCAAAGTCGCGGGCGCCGCCCCTCGGCTTGCCCTCGGCAACGGGGCGTGACCCATGAACTGGCTGACCAATTTCGTGCGGCCGAAGATCCGCGCCCTGGTGCGCAAGGAGGATGTGCCGGAGAACCTGTGGCACAAATGCCCCGCCTGCGCGCAGATGATTTTCCATCGCGAACTCGCGGACAATCTGTTTGTCTGCACCCAGTGCGGCCATCACATGCGCGTCAGCGCCACGGAACGCCTCAAGATGCTGTTCGACGAGGGCGCCTACCAGCCCATCGAGCTTGCGGACACGATCATCGACCCCTTGAAGTTTCGCGACAAGAAACGCTACACCGACCGCCTCAGGGAAGCCCACAGCAAGACCGACTCGACGGACGCGCTGATCGTCGCCCACGGCAGGTTGGGCGGAATAGGCGTGGTCGCAGCCGTCTTCGACTTCCGGTTCCTGGGCGGCTCCATGGGCATCGCGGTTGGCGAGGGCTTGCTCGCCGCCGCCCGTCTCGCCGTGCTGCAGGAGGCCCCGCTGCTGGTGTTTCCCTCGTCGGGCGGCGCCCGTATGCAAGAGGGGGTGTTGTCGCTGATGCAGATGCCGCGCACGACCATCGCCGTGGACGAGGTCAAGGCGGCGGGGCTTCCCTACATCGTCGTGCTGACCGACCCGACCACCGGCGGGGTTTCCGCCTCCTTCGCCATGTTGGGCGACATCGCCATCGCCGAGCCGGGCGCGATCATCGGTTTCGCGGGCGCGCGCGTGATCGAGGACACGATCCGCACGAAACTGCCGGAAGGGTTCCAGCGCGCCGAATATCTCCTCGAGCACGGCATGATCGACATGGTGGTGCCCCGGCGGGAGTTGCGCGACACCCTGATCCGCATCCTGGGATTGCTGCGCAACCGCGCGCCCGCGGCGGAGGTCGTGGCGCTGACCCAACATGAACCGGCGCCTGCCGCCCCGGAGCTCCGGGAAGACGAGGGCGCCGCAGCCGACGAGGAGAGCACAGAGGGTCGTGCCGACGACTGACGCCGTCCTCGACCGCCTGAAGGCCCTGCACCCCAAGAGTATCGATCTCTCGCTCGGACGAATCGAGCGCCTGCTCGGGGCCCTCGGACGGCCGGAACGGCGCATGCCGGGCGCCGTGCACGTCGCCGGCACCAACGGCAAGGGCTCGGTCATCGCCTTGCTTTCCGCCTTCCTCGAAGCGGCGGGCCTTCGCGTTCACGTCTACACCTCGCCCCATCTCATACGCTTCAACGAGCGCATCCGTCTGGCCGGAGAACCGATCGACGAGGCGGAGCTCACCGCGCTGCTCGAGGAATGCGAGGCCGCGAACGGGGGGGCGCCCATCACCTTCTTCGAGATCACCACCGCCTGTGCCTTCCTCGCGTTCGCGCGCGCCCCGGCCGACATCGTGCTCCTCGAGACCGGCCTCGGCGGCAGGCTCGACGCGACGAACGTGCTCGACCGGCCCTTAGCGACCGTCATCACCCCGATCTCGAAAGACCACTGCCGGTTCTTGGGCGAGACCCTCGATGAGATCGCGTTCGAGAAGGCGGGGATCCTGAAGCCGGGGGTCGCGGCCGTGATCGGCCCCCAGGCGCCGCAGGTGGAGCGGGTGCTCGCGGGCCGCGCCAAGGAAACCGGCGCGCCGCTTAGGCGCTTCGGCCGGGAGTGGTCGGTCACCGTGAAGCGCGGCGGCATCGTCTGGCGCGGCGGCGCGAGGACCCTCGAGCTGCCGGCGTGCGCGCTCCTCGGCGCCCACCAGGTCGAAAACGCCGGCATCGCCATCGCTTGCGCCCAGGAGCTCGGCGGCTTGGACGTGCCGGCGGCGGCGATCGCCCAGGGGCTCACCTCCGTCGAATGGCCGGCCCGGCTGCAGCGCCTGCGCCGCGGTCCGCTGCTGTCCGTGTTCGAGGAAAGCGCGGCGGGTGGCTGGGAGGTGTGGCTCGACGGCGGGCACAACGCGGCGGCCGGCGCGGCGCTCGCGCGCGTCGCCCGGGACTGGGCCGACAAGCCGCTTCATCTCGTGTTCGGCATGCTCAAAAGCAAGGACCCGGCGGCTTTCGTGGGCCCCCTCGCGCCGTTCGTGCGGGAGGCGCGCGCCGTCGAGATCATCGGCGAGGAAGCGAGCTTCAGCGCCGCCGAGGCCGCCGGCGCGGCCGCCGGGGCGGGGCTCAGGGTCGAGCCCGCCGCGAACGTCGCCGAGGCGCTCGCCGGCATCGCCAAGGGCGCGGCCGGGCCGGGGCGGGTCCTGATCTGCGGCTCGCTCTACCTTGCGGGCGCGGTGCTGGCCGAGAACGGCTGAGCCCCGCAGCCGGGGTACCGCCTTGTCTCAGACGATGCGTAACAAGCAGATTTCGCTTCGCGGCAAAGGGGCCGCGCCCACTCGCAATGGACAGTTGCAGACCCGTCCCTTTAATGTTCCCGGCGGACGAGGCCTTAAACGCCCGGAATCTTATTTATAGGCCAAGCCAACAGTTACGAAGGTGCAGGAATGACGATGAAGGTAAGGGTGATGGCGATCAGAATATTCCAGATTCTCGCCGTACTGGGCATTCTTCTTCTGGCGCTTCTCGTCGCCCTGATGATTCCCGACTGCGCCAGGCTCAGAGCGATGATCATAAACAGCAG
>CBESNX010000042.1:0-10690 GCA_965531025.1 uncultured bacterium | reverse complement strand
ATCGCGCTTCACGCCGCGCCTGCCCGGAAAACCGATTCGCCTCCATCAAATTGATCCAAATTGGCCGGATAGCGCTCTAAAGCCGCATCACCTCGCTCAAATGCTCCGGCAGTTCGTGGATCGAGAGATTGGTGAGGTCCTTGGCCGATTCCGCCGTGATCCGGGCGCGCGTCTTTTTATCGAGCGCGCCGCGCAACTCGCCGAGCGTCTGCGGCGGCGCCACCAGCACCAGACGGTCGAAGGCCCCGTTGCCGGCGGCCTTGTCCAGCACCTTGGCCATGGAGCGCGCGAACTTGTGCTTTTCAAACTGGTGCCAGTCGACGCGCGGTTCCTTGGCGTGCCGGCCCACACCCACCCGGTCGAAGGTGCGGCCCGGCTTGTCCGTGCCCATCTCGCGGGTGGGGAGGTTGACGCCGGTGTATTCCCGCCCGGGAACGGGTTTGAGGCCCTTGCCCGGGCCATCGTTGGCGATGATGTGGGCGCGTGCGCCGTCGGCGATCAGGATCCACGTGGTGTACTTCCTAAACAGCATGAAGGCGCTTTGGCGTTGGCGTGGCTCGCCAATCATCTGAGCATGATTGCGCCGAAAGGGTCAATCATTCTCGCCGGATCGGCGCCGGAGAAATCTTTTCCCTCTCTCTGTCCCGTGCACGCGCAATCCCCTTGGAATCGCGCCCGCGATGTGTATGATGTCGCGCCAACCTTGAGCATGTGAGGTCGGCATGAAGACGCGGGAAACCTTGGCCTTCGACGACGTGCTGCTGGTGCCCGCCGCATCGAAGGTGCTGCCCACCGGCGTCGAGACTCAGGCCCGCTTTACCCCCACGATCGAGCTCGGCATTCCGCTGGTTTCCGCGGCCATGGATACGGTCACGGAAAGCCCCCTCGCCATCGCCATGGCCCAGGCCGGGGGGCTCGGTGTCATCCACCGAAATCTCGACATATCGGCCCAGGCCGACGAGGTGCGGAAAGTGAAGAAATTCGAATCCGGCATGGTGGTCAACCCGGTGACGATTGCGCCGGGCGCGACTCTGGCGGACGCGCTCAAGCTGATGGCCGATCACCGGATTTCCGGAATTCCCGTGGTCGAGAAGGGCAACGGGAAACTGGCGGGCATCCTCACCAACCGGGACGTGCGCTTCGCTTCCGACCCCAACCAGCCGGTCGCCGAGTTGATGACCAAGGAAAGCCTCGTCACGGTGCGCGAAGGGGTCGACATGGAAGAGGCCAAGCGGCTTTTGCACCAGCACCGCATCGAGAAGCTCATCGTGGTGGACGGGGATTACCGCTGCATCGGGCTGATTACCGTCAAGGACATCGAGAAGGCCCGGCTTCATCCCGACGCCAGCAAGGACGAAAAGGGCAGGCTGCGCGTGGCCGCCGCCACCGGGGTCGACGACGGCGGACTCGCGCGGGCGGAGGCGTTGCTCGACGCCGAGGTCGACGTCGTCGTGGTGGATACCGCCCACGGCCATTCGGCCGGCGTGGTGGACGCCATCAAGCACATCAAGAAACTCAGCAACTACGCCCAGGTGATTGGCGGCAACATCGCCACGGCCGACGCCGCGAAGGCCCTGATCGACGCCGGCGCCGACGCCGTCAAGGTCGGCATCGGCCCGGGCTCCATTTGCACCACGCGCATCGTCGCGGGCGTCGGCGTGCCGCAGCTGACCGCCGTCCTCGACGTGGTCGAGGAGTGCCGCAAACGCGACGTGCCGATCATTTCCGACGGCGGCATCAAGTATTCCGGGGACCTTGCCAAGGCCATCGCCGCGGGGGCCGATTGCGCCATGGTGGGCTCGCTTCTCGCGGGCACCGACGAAAGCCCCGGCGAGGTGTTCCTCTATCAGGGGCGCTCGTACAAACCCTACCGCGGCATGGGCTCGATCGGCGCCATAGCACGGGGCTCCGCCGACCGCTACTTCCAGCAGGAGGTATCGGATGAACTTGAGCTCGTGCCCGAAGGCGTCGAGGGCCGCGTGCCCTACAAGGGGCCCGTGAGCGCGATCCTGCACCAGCTCGTCGGCGGCCTGCGGGCGGCCATGGGGTACACGGGCAACGCCACCGTCGCCGAGATGCAGCGCAACTGCGCCTTCGTCAAGATCACCGCCGCGGGGTTGCGGGAAAGCCATGTCCACGACATCGCGATCACCCGCGAATCGCCCAACTATCCCCGGGAACCATGAGGGGCCGGCGACGCGACGGTGAGGCCGGGCGCATCATGGCCGGGCCGCGGCGCGGCGCATTGGCGGAGTTTCGGACCTTTCCGTGACCGAGACCGTCCTGATCCTCGATTTCGGCGCGCAAACGACCCAGCTCATCGCCCGGCGCGTGCGCGAAAGCGGCGTCTACTGCGAGATCGTGCCCTTCGACAAGGGCGCCGAAGCGCTCGAGACCGTCAAGCCCGCGGCGGTCATCCTTTCGGGCGGGCCGGCCTCGGTGATCAACCTCGGCACCCCGCGCACGCCGCGGGAGGTCTTCGCGCTCGGCGTGCCGGTGCTCGGCATCTGCTATGGCCAGCAGACCATGGTGGCCCAGCTTGGCGGCGAGGTGGAGAGCGCGGGCCACCGCGAATTCGGCCGCGCCATCATCGAGCTCATTGACGGTTGCGGCCTGTTCGAAGGGCTGTGGCAAAAGGGCGGGCGCGCGCAGGTGTGGATGAGCCACGGGGACCGCGTGATCAGCCTGCCGGAGGGCTTTCGGGCGGTCGCCGCCAGCGAGGGCGCGCCGTTCGCGGCCATCGCCGACGATGAAAGGCGCTTCTACGGGGTCCAGTTCCACCCCGAGGTGGCGCACACGCCCGACGGGGCGAAGCTGCTTGAGAACTTCACCCACCGGGTCGCGGGGTGTAAGGGCGAGTGGACCATGGCGGCGTTTCGCCAACGCGCCATCGCCAAGGTGCGCGCCCAGGTCGGCAAGGCGCGGGTCATCTGCGGCCTTTCCGGCGGCGTCGATTCCTCGGTCGTCGCCGTGCTGCTTAACGAGGCGATCGGCGAGCAGCTGGTTTGCGTCTTCGTCGACACCGGGCTTTTGCGCATGGGCGAGGCCGACCAGGTGGTCTCGCTGTTCCGCGGCCATTACAACATCCCGCTTATCGTCCGTGACGCGGGTGAGTTGTTTCTCGAGGCCCTTGCCGGGGTGACGGACCCGGAACGCAAACGCAAGGTCATCGGCGCGACCTTCATCGAGGTCTTCGATGAGGAGGCCGAGAAAGCGGGCGGCGCCGAATTCCTCGCCCAGGGGACGCTCTATCCGGACGTCATCGAGTCGGTCTCGCCCGCCGGCGGACCCAGCGCCGCCATCAAGTCCCATCACAACGTGGGCGGCCTGCCGGTGGGGATGGAGCTTATGCTCGTCGAGCCCCTGCGCGAGCTCTTCAAGGACGAGGTGAGGGCGCTCGGGCGCGAGCTTGGCCTGCCCGAGGGCGTGCTCGGACGCCATCCCTTCCCGGGGCCGGGGCTTGCCGTGCGCATCCCCGGCGAGGTCACCAAGGCGAAGCTCGAGGTCCTGCGCCAGGCGGACGCGATCTATCTCGAGGAGATCCGCGCCGCCGGGCTTTACGACGCCATCTGGCAGGCGTTCTGTGTGCTCCTGCCCGTGCGCAGCGTCGGCGTCATGGGGGACGAGCGCTCGTACGATAACGTCTGCGCGCTCCGCGCCGTGACCTCGACCGACGGCATGACGGCGGATTACTTCCCCTTCGACCAAGAGTTCCTAGGCCGGGTTGCCAACCGCATCGTCAATGAGGTTCGCGGCATCAACCGGGTGGTCTACGACGTCACCTCCAAGCCCCCCGGCACCATCGAGTGGGAATAAGGCACACCCGTCACTCGTAATCACGGTTCGCGGGCCGACGCAAGGCAGCATTTGGCGGCCGGGGGCTTTAAGGCGAGACCAGCTCGAGCTTCCTTTCGAACACCGCAACGACCTCGCTCAGGCTCTTGCCCCGTTTGACCCGTCGCCCGGCGCCGGTGACGAGATAGGCGCTGCCCCGCTGCGAGTCCTCGGTGAACTTGGCGATGGTGTAAACGGGGCGGGCGTTTGCGTGGCGGAAGACCGAGAACAGCGCCACGCCCTCGGCGTGATCCATGGCGTAGGCCTTCCATTCGCCGGAAATGACCCGCCGGGAGTAGATCGAGAGCAGCTGGTTCAGCTCGTCCCGGCTGAAAGAAACGAACCTTCTCTTGCGCCTTAATTCCTTGAGCCGGATCAGTTCCGCCATGGGGTCGGCCCGCCACCTCCCGGGGTTTCGCCGTGTGCGTCCGCGCCGGTAGTTTCTCCTATTTTTGCGGCGGCGTCCAGCGCCGGCCCGCGGGCCGCTCACCGGTGGGCCAGAGCCCACTCGGGCCGATTTGCCATCGCTTGCGGCGCAAGCTATGTTAGCGGCCCGTTTTCAGCCTTCGGTGGATTTCCATGGATGAGTTCATTCGAGAAGTCCGAGAGGACGTGAGGCGGGACCGCGCGCTCGAGCTGTGGCGCAAATACGGGAAATACGCCATCGGCTTCGTGCTGGCGGCGATCATCGCCGCCGCCGCCGTCGTTGGCTGGCGAGATTATCAACAAGCCCAGCGGGCCAAGCACGGCATGATCTACGCCGAGGCCCTCGATCTCGTGCGCGAGGGGCAGACGGGCGCGGCGAGCGCCGCCTTCAATAATCTGGCGGTGGATGCGGGCCGGGGTTACGCCGAGCTTGCCCGGCTGCAGCAGGCGGCCTTGCTTGCCAGGGACGGCAATGGCGCGGGCGCGGCGGCCATTTACGAACAGCTGGCCTCGGACACCGGCGCGGATCGGATGTTTCGCGACCTCGCCCTCATCCTGCTTGCGCTTAACACCGCCGATACCGCCGATCCGGCCGAGCTCAGCCGCCGCCTCGAGCCTCTGACCGCGAAGGACAACCCCTGGCGCTTTTCCGCCCTCGAGGTGACGGCGCTCCTTGCCCAGAACTCGGGGGACAAGGCGCGGGCGGAGGAGATTTTCAAGTCTCTCGCCGATGATGTAACGGCGCCCCGGCAGGTGCGGGCCCGGGCATCGGCAATGCTGGCCAGCCTAGGCGAGGAGCGGCGTTAAAACGGGCCGGGACCATGTACCGGAAGATCCTGTTTTTCATGGCGTCGGTCGCGCTCGGCGGCTGCGGCCTGTTTTTCGACGATCCCACCGAAAAGAAGCTGCCCGGCGAGCGCGTCTCGGTTCTGCGATTCGACCGGGCGCTGCAGCCCGATCCCGAGCTCGCCAGGCTGCCGGTTCGCCTGCCCCCGCCTTGGGGCAACCCGGACTGGCCCCAGGCCGGAGGCCTGGCCAGCCATGCCATGCATCATCTCGACCTCGGGCGTGCTCCCTCTCGGGCCTGGCGCGCCAGCGTCGGCCGGGGCTCCAATTCTGAAAGACGGCTGCTTGCCCAGCCGGTGGTGGCCGGCAACCGGGTCTACACCCTCGACGCCAGCGCCCGTGTCTACGCCCTCGAGGCGGCCTCGGGAGAGCGGGTCTGGCGCAAGGATCTCCGGCCGCGGGAAGAGACCGAGGGGACGCTTGGCGGCGGCATGGCATTTGACAACGGGCGGCTTTACGTGACCACCGGTTTCGCCGAGGTTATCGCCCTGAACGCCAAGAGCGGCGCCGAGATCTGGCGGCGCAAGGTTTCCGGCCCCATGCGGGCGGCGCCGACGGCCGCCGCCGGCCGCATCTTCGCCATCACCATCGACAACAAGACCCATGCGCTCGCCGCCGATGACGGACGGATGCTGTGGACGCACACCGGAACGGCCGAAACAGCCGGGCTGCTGGGTGGAGCAAGCCCCGCGGTGGCCGATGGGATCGTGGTTGTTCCCTATTCCTCCGGCGAGCTCTTCGCGCTGCGCGCGGCCAACGGCCGGCTGCTGTGGACCGAATTCCTCGCGCGTCCCCAGCGCACCAGCGCGGTCTCGACCATGGCCGACATCCAGGCCGCGCCGGTGATCGACCGGGGGCGCGTGATCGTCATATCCAACAGCGGTCGCATGGTCGCCATGAAATTGAGGAACGGGGCGCTGGTCTGGCAACAACCCATCGGCGGCCAGCAGAGCCCCTGGGTCGCCGGCGAGTTCATCTATGTGGTCACGACCGAGGGGTATCTCGTCTGTCTGACGCGCCGCGACGGCCGGGTGCGTTGGGTGAGGACGGTGCCGCTCTATGAAAACGAGAAGAAGAAAACCGGCCTGATATCCTGGGCCGGGCCGGTGCTGGCGGGAGACAGGCTGTTGCTCGCCGGTTCCCACGGCGAGGTGCTGTCGGTCTCTCCCTATACCGGCGACCTGCTGGGCACGCTCAAGATGCCCGACGCCGTCTTCATCCCCCCGGCCGTCGCCGACAAGACCCTGTATTTCCTGACCGACGACGCCGATCTCATCGCGCTGCGCTAGTGCTCTAGGCCATGGCCTGTACGGTCGCTATCGTCGGACGCCCCAACGTGGGCAAGTCCACCCTGTTCAACCGCCTGGTCGGCAGGCGTCTCGCCATCGTCGACGAGACCCCCGGGGTCACGCGCGACCGCCGCGAGGGCAAGGCAAGGCTCGGCGATCTCAGATTCGCGGTGTTGGACACGCCGGGCCTCGCGGACGCCTCCGGCGACAGCCTGGAAGCGCGCATGCGGGCGCAGGCGGAGCGGGCCTTCGCCGATGCCGACGTGGCGCTCTTGATGATCGACGCGCGCGCCGGCGTCACACCGCTCGATGAGCACTTCGCCCGCTGGCTGCGCCGGAGCCCGACGCCCGTGGTGCTGCTCGCCAACAAATGCGAAGGACGGGCGGGAAGGGACGGGGCGTTGGAAGCCTATTCCCTGGGGTTGGGCGAGCCGCTTCCCATTGCCGCCGAGCATGGCGAGGGCATGGCCGATCTTTATGACGCCCTGGCGCCGTTCGTGAAGCTCGAGGGGCTTGGAGAGTCCGGCGGGGACGCAGCCCGCCCCGCGGTAAGCGGCGGGCGCCGCGGGGCGCGAGCGCGCGGCGCCGCGAAAGCGGGTCCGGGCGAGGTCCCGGCCCGGCCCTTGCAGCTCGCCATCATCGGCAGGCCCAACGTCGGCAAGTCGACCCTGGTGAACGGGCTTTTGGGCGAGGAGCGCATGCTGACCGGCCCGGAGCCGGGGATGACGCGGGACGCCATCGCGATTGAATGGAGCCACGGCGGACGGCCTGTCCGGCTCGTCGATACGGCCGGGCTGCGCCGGCCCGCGAGGGTCTCGGAAAGGCTCGAGCAACTGTCGGTCGCGGACGCGCTCCGGGCGGCCCGCCTGGCCCAGGTCGTGGTGCTGGTTGTGGACGCAACCGTGATGCTCGAAAAGCAGGACCTGGCCGTCGCCAAGATGGTGGTGGAGGAGGGCAGAGCGCTTATCCTCGCGCTGAACAAGTGGGACCTCGTCCGCGATCCCCGCAAAGCCCTGCGGAATTTTCGCGACCGGCTCGCGACCTCGCTTCCGCAGGCTCGGGGCGTGCCCTTCGTCTCGATCTCCGCGCTCACGGGACGCAACCTGGATCGGCTCATGGATGGGGTCTTTTCGGCTTACGAGGTCTGGAACCGGCGCATTCCCACGGGCCGGCTCAACCGCTGGCTCGAGGGCGTGACCGGGCGCCACCCGCCGTCGATGGCCGCCGGACGGCGGCTCAAGCTTCGCTACATGACGCAGGTCAAGGCCCGCCCCCCGACCTTCGTGCTGTTCGCAAGCCGGCCGGCGGACCTGCCCGAAAGCTACCTCCGCTATCTCGCGAACGGCTTGCGCGAGGCCTTCGACCTTCCGGGCGTGCCCCTACGCCTGCATTTGCGCAAGGGCAAGAATCCGTATGTGGCGAAAGGATAGGGGCCGCGCCCGTCACCCGACAGCCGAAGGCAGGGCATAAGCGCCCGGCTAATACGCGCGCACGACCTCGCCGTGACGGGTGCAGGCGGATTCGGCAAGTTCGACGAAGACGTCGGTCATCGCCTCCGGCGGTTCGAGAGTCATGGGGTCCTCGCCGGGATAGGCCTCGGCGCGCATGCGGGTGCGCAACGCACCGGGATCGACGAGATTGACCTTGAGGGGGGTCTTCGTCACTTCCCCGGCCCAGGTCCTGACCATCGCCTCGAGCGCCGCCTTGCTGACGGCATAGGCGCCCCAGTAGGGGTGCACGCCGTCCGCGGCGCCGGAGGTCACGAAAATCGCCCGGCCTGAGCCCGAGGCCCGGAGCAGGGGGTCGAGGCTTCGGATCAGCCGCCAGTTGGCGGTGAGATTGACGGCGATCACCTGGTCCCACGCTTGCGGCTCGATATGGCCCATGGGGCTGAGCGTGCCGAGAATCCCCGCGTTGCCGACCAGAACGTCGAGCCGCCCGCAGCGCTCGGCGACGGCCGCGCCCATGCGGTCGATCTTTTCGAACTCGGTCAGATCCATGGGCATCAGGGTCGCGATCCCGCCCCCGGTCCGGATCGCGTCATCGGCCTCCTCGAGCCCGCCGACGGTGCGCGCCACCAGAATCACGTGCGACCCTTCGGCCGCGAACCGCCTGGCGACGGCCGCGCCGATGCCGCGGGACGCGCCGGTGATCAGCGAGATGCGGCCGGCAAGCCGCCCCGCCCCATCACTCATGCGTCCTAGCCCGTCTCGGAGAGCAGCGACAGTCTCCCGCGATGCGTGCCGCCGTCGTGGTCGGTAAGCGCGATCGGATAGTCGCCGCTGAAGCAGGCGTCGCAGTATTGCGGCAGATCGTCGTTGCGGCCGGCCTCGCCCGCGGCGCGATACAGTCCGTCGATCGAGATGAAGGCTAAAGAATCGACGCCGATGAGACGGGCCATCTGCTCCACGCTGTGCTTGGCGGCCAGAAGCTCGTCCCGATCCGGCGTATCCACCCCGTAGAAGCAGGAATGGGCCGTCGGCGGCGAGGCGATGCGCATGTGGACCTCGGTGGCGCCGGCGCCGCGCACCATCTCGACGATCTTGGTCGAGGTGATGCCGCGCACGATGCTGTCGTCCACCAGGATGACCCTCTTGCCCTCGATATGGGCGCGGTTGGCGTTGTGCTTGAGCTTGACCCCGAGATGGCGAATCTGGTCGGTGGGCTCGATGAAGGTCCGCCCCACATAGTGGTTGCGGATGATGCCGAGCTCGAACGGCACGCCGGCCTCGGTCGCATAGCCAATCGCGGCGGGCGTCCCGGAATCGGGCACCGGGATGATCATGTCCGCGTCCACGTGGCTCTCCCGGGCGAGCTCGGCGCCGATGCGCCGGCGTATCTCATAGACGCTCAGCCCCTCGACGACGCTGTCCGGGCGGGCGAAATAGATGTACTCGAAAATGCAGAACCGCCTGGGCGTTTTGCCGAACGGCCTGATGCTCTCGATGCCGTTCTCGGTGATGACGACCATCTCTCCGGGTTCGACGTCGCGCGCGAACTTCGCGCCGATGATGTCGAGCGCGCAGGTCTCGGAGGCCAGGATGTGGGCGTCGTCGAGGCTTCCCAGCACCAGCGGCCTCACCCCCAGCGCATCCCGCACCCCGATCAGCGCGTCGTTGGTCAGCACCACGAGCGAATAGGCCCCTTCCACCTGCCTCAACGCGTCGGTCATGCGGTCGATCACGGTGGAGCGTTTGCTGATGGCGATCAGGTGGATGATGACCTCGGTGTCGGTGGTCGACTGGAACAGGCAGCCGCGCTTCACCAGCCGCTTGCGCAGCGCGATGGCGTTGGTGAGGTTGCCGTTATGGCCGATGGCGAAGCCGCCAAACTCGAAGTCGGCGAACAGGGGCTGGATGTTGCGCTGGACGGTCTCGCCGGTGGTGGAATAGCGCACATGCCCGATGGCGGACGAGCCCGGCAGGCGCTGGATGACCGAATCGGACCCGAAGTTGTCGGCGACGTGGCCGAGGCCGCGGTGGCTGTGGAAGTGCTCGCCATCGAAGCTCACCATGCCGGCGGCTTCCTGTCCGCGATGCTGCAGCGCGTGCAGGCCGAGGGCCGTGTGGGCCGTGGCCTCGGGTTGGCGGAAAATCCCGAAAATGCCGCATTCTTCCTTGAAATGGTCGGCGTCAAAGGGATGGGTCGTGAGCATCGCGCGATGGCCTCTTCCGATGAGCTACTGGGCGCCCTGGATCAAACGGTTCATTTCCCTGCGCTCCTCTTTGTTATAGCCCGAGGCGGCGGCGGGCGCACCCGGTTTTGTCCGCGAGGTGGTGAGCTCGCGCAGGACCCGTTCCGCCTCCTTCAGGTGGCGGGCCCTGCGTTCGGCGTCCTCCGGCGCGGCCGGGCCAAGCCCGAACCTTTCGGGCATCAGGGCGATGAGGAACTCCGCGCCCCGCTCGATCAGCGGCATGGTCCGCGCCGTGCGCAACCATTGCGGCTGTTCCGCGCGCGGCTGCACGGCTCCGAGCACGAGGTAGGCGGCAGAGACCAGTAACGCGGCCGTCGCCAGTCCCGCCACCATGCCGACGGACCGGTCGAGGGCATTGAGCCGGCTGTTTCTCACCCACGATCCGACGATGGAGCTGATCAGGAACAGGACGATCAGCGTGACCAGGAAAAGAGCGACGCCGGCGGCAATGTCGGCAATCATTTCAGATTCGATTGCGTTCCTCGCATAGGGCCTGACGGTCGAGAAACCATAAAGGGTCGCGAAGGTGGCGCCGAGCCAGGAGAGCACGACCAAGCCCCCCTTTATGAAGCCGAGGGCGAGGCCCACCAGCGCCCCCAAC
>CBESNX010000041.1:0-10780 GCA_965531025.1 uncultured bacterium | reverse complement strand
ACGACGCAAAATCATCCCGGTCAAATGGTTCAATTTGGTCGGATAGTGCTCTAGGGCCGGCGACGGGAACTACGGTCAATCGGCTGCAACCCGCAAACCTAACTTAACCGCTTGAGATGCCTTGTATATGCCTGTAGCTTTCCGGCGGCCGCGACGGGTTGCCAGTCGCGGCGCCGTCTAACAGCAGTCACGATCGCCTCAATGACGAAAGCGCGCCCCCTCCGGCCCCGTCCCGTCGTCCTTTGCGTCCTCGACGGCTGGGGCCATCGCGCCGAACGCGAGGACAACGCCATCGCGGCCGCGGACACGCCGGTGTACGACCGGCTGATGGCGAGAAGTCCCCACGCGCTCATTCACGCCGCCGCGCTCGACGTGGGGCTGCCGCAGGGGCAGATGGGCAACTCGGAGGTCGGGCACATGAACCTCGGCGCCGGGCGGATGGTCATGCAGGACATGCCGCGGATCGACGCCGCCATCGCCGACGGCTCATTGGCGGCGAACCCGGTGCTTGCAAGGTTTCTTGGCGCCCTCGCGGCGAGCGGCGGCGCCTGCCACATCCTGGGGCTGTTATCACCGGGGGGCGTGCATTCCCACCAGGACCAGATCGGGGCGCTGGTGAAAATCGCGGGCGATGCGGGCATCGCTATCGCCGTTCATGCATTCCTCGACGGCCGCGACACCCCTCCGGCCAGCGCCAGGGAGTACCTCGCCAAGTTCGAGGCCGATATCGAAGGCGTCTCCGGCGCAACGATCGCGACGGTCTGCGGCCGCTACTACGCCATGGACCGGGACCGGCGCTGGGACCGCACGGCGCTCGCCTATGCGGCGCTCCTCCAGGGCAAGGGAAAACGGGCCGAGGATGCGCTCAAAGCCGTCGCCGTGTCGTATGCAAGCGGCGTGACCGACGAATTCATGCAGCCCAACGTGATCGCCGGTTACCGGGGAATGAAGGACGGCGACGGCATCCTCATGGGCAACTTCCGCGCCGACAGGGTCCGCCAGATCCTCACCGCCCTGCTCGATGCCGATTTCGACGATTTCGCGCGGCCCGCGACCGTCCGCTTCGCCGCCGCCGCGGGTATGGTGGAAAATTCGCAGGCGCTTAACCAATTCATGGACACCATCTTTCCTCCCCTGAAACCGGACCGCGTCCTGGGCCAGGTGGTGGCGGGAGCCGGCATGACCCAGCTTCGCATCGCCGAGACCGAGAAATACGCGCACGTCACCTTCTTCTTCGATGGCGGTGAGGAGCGGCGATTCCCCGGCGAGGAACGCATCCTCGTCCCTTCGCCCAAGGTCGCGACCTATGATCTCAAGCCCGAGATGTCGGCGCGGGGAGTGACGGTGCGGCTGGTCGCTGCCATAAAAAGCGGCAAGTTCGACTTCATCCTCGTCAACTATGCCAACGCCGACATGGTCGGCCATTCCGGCGATTTCGACGCCACGGTCAAGGCCGTGCAAACGGTGGACGCGTGCCTGGGCCGGCTCGAGGCGGCGGCGCTCGAGGCGGGAGGCGTGCTCGTCATTACCGCCGATCACGGCAACGCCGAGATGATGCGGGACGCCAAGACCGGCCAGCCCCACACCGCGCACACCCGCAACGCCGTCCCCGTGATCCTGGTCAACGCCCCGGCGGGGATGGACAGCCTGCGCGAGGGCCGCCTGGCCGACATCGCCCCCACCGTGTTGGAGCTTCTGGGCCTGCCGCAGCCCCGGGAAATGACCGGCCGATCGCTCCTCGTCAAAGCCGGAGGGCGCCGTGTCGCCGCCCGCCAACGTGCGACCGCCTGAACTCCGGACATCGGGCCGGCGGCCTGCCGCCGCCGCGGCGCTGGCATTGGGCGCGGCGCTCGCCGTTGCGGGCGCGCCCGCCCCCGGCGCACAGGAGGGCGGTTCCGGCGCCGGCGCCCGAACGGCCGCCGTCGGCGAGAAGCTGCAGGAGGTCGAAAAGGCCCTCGAGAAGAGCCGCCGCGAAGACGAGGCGCTGGAGCGCGAGGCCGGCCGTCTCGCCCGCCAGATCGCCGAACTGCGCGCGGAACAGATCAACGCCGCCAGGGCCGCCCAGGACCACGAGAAGGCGGTGTCCGCCCTCGCGCGGGCCATCGCCGCGCTCAACCACACACACCAGGCCAAAACAAAGGCCCTGACGGCCCGGCGGGCGCGGCTTGCGGAGATGTTGGGAGCCCTCGAGCGTCTCGCGCGGCGGCCGCCCGAGGCGTTGATCGCGTTGCCCGCTTCGCCCCAGGACACGCTGCGCAGCGCCATCCTCCTGCGCGCCGCCGTGCCCGCGCTCGAGGCCCAGGCCAGGACATTGCGCGCGGAACTCGAGACCCTGGCGGAACTGAAAGTGGCAATCGCGGGCAAGCGCCACGCGCTCGCCAGGGAAAGTCGTTCCCTGGCCGAACGGCGCGCGCATCTCGAGGCGCTGCTCGAGCGCAAATCAAAGCTCGAGCGCACGACCCGCACGCAGCGGCGCAAGGCCGCGGCACGGGCGCAAAAGCTCGCGGCGGACGCGAAAGACCTGCGCGAGTTGCTGGCGCGCATCGAAGCCGAGCGCAAAGCGCGACTCGCCGCCTTGCAGGCCAAGCCGCGGGTCCCGCCTGCCCTTGAAAAACCGGGCGCGCCCGGCGCCCGCGCGGCGCCGGCCCTCGACGCCGTCCCCGATCCTGCGGCACCCGCGCGCCCCTTGCGCCTGGCGCGCGGGCGCCTCTTCTTTCCCGCCCAGGGACAGGTGGTCCGGCAGTTCAACGAGAAAACGGCATTCGGCGCGAGAAGCAGGGGTATCACCATCGAAACCTTGGCCGCGGCCCAAATCATCGCGCCCTACGACGGCCGGGTCGTGTTCTCCGGGCCCTTCCGCGACTACGGCCAACTCTTGATCATTGAACACGGCGGGGGGTATCATACTCTGTTGGCAGGATTACACCGGATCGACAGCGTTACCAGCCAGTGGTTGCTCGCCGGCGAACCTGTCGGGGTCATGACGCGTCCGGTGAAAGGAAACCCACGTCTCTACATCGAATTGCGGCGCAACGGCCGGCCGATCAACCCGTTGCCGTGGCTGGCGCCGACCACTGACAAGGTAAGCGGATGAAGACAAAGATCGTTCTGGCAGCCATCGTCGTTCTGACACTGGTGATGCCCTCGTCTGCGTCGATGGCGCAGGAAAAAAGTTCGGAAACCTACCGGCAGCTCAACCTGTTCGGCGACGTCTTCGAGCGCGTGCGCGTGGACTACGTCGAGGAGGTCGGCGACAAGGAGCTGATCGAAAACGCGATCAACGGCATGTTGACCGCCCTCGATCCCCACTCCAGCTATCTCAACGAGCAGAACTACCGGGACATGCAGGTTCACACCAGGGGCGAATTCGGCGGCCTCGGCATCGAGGTGACCCTGGAGAACGGCCTGGTCAAGGTGGTGTCGCCCATCGACGACACGCCGGCCTTCCGCGCCGGCGTCCAGCCCGGGGACCTGATTACCCATATCGACGGCGAGCAGGTCCTGGGTCTGACCCTGCAGAAAGCGGTGGAACGCATGCGCGGCCCGCCCGACACCGAAATCCGCCTGACCATCCGCCGCAACAACCGGGAGCCCTTCGACATCACGCTTATCCGCGCGATCATCAGGATCCAGTCCGTGCGCTCCCGCATCGAGCGGAAGGACATAGGCTACGTCCGCATTACCTCGTTCAACGAGAAGACCAGCGAGGGCCTCAACAAGGCGATGGAGAAGCTCCACGCCGAGAGCGACGGCAAGCTGAAGGGCGTCGTGCTGGATCTGCGCAACAATCCGGGCGGGCTTCTGGATCAGGCGGTCGCCGTCGCCGACGCCTTCCTGGACAAGGGCGAGATCGTCTCCACCCGCAGCCGCCGGCCCGAAGATTCGCAACGGTTCAACGCGCGGCCCGACGACCTTGCCGAGGGCATGCCCATGGTGGTGCTGATCAACAGCGGCTCGGCCTCGGCCTCGGAGATCGTGGCGGGGGCGCTTCAGGACCACAAGCGCGCCATCGTCATGGGCACCACCTCTTTCGGCAAGGGCTCGGTGCAGACCATCATACCGCTGCCCGGGCACGGGGCGATGCGGCTGACCACGGCGCGCTATTACACGCCCTCGGGCAGATCGATCCAGGCCAAGGGCATCGACCCGGATATCGTCGTCGAACAGGCGCGCGTCGAAACCGTTGCCGAGGAAGAGCGCCGGCGCGAGGCGGACCTGCGCGGCGCCTTGCGCAACGACAGGCCCGGCGAAACACCAGAAGCGGAGAAGGACGCGGCCGGGACCTCGAACGGCGAAGGGCCGGTGAAGGATTTTCAGTTGACCCGGGCGATCGACCTGTTACGGGGGATCGCGCTCTATTCCAGCAAACTCGCGGACTGAGAATCGCGTACCACCCGTCCGGCCAAGGCCTGTAGGGAAGGAAAGTGACTCCGCAATACCCTCCAGGCGCCCCGAAGCACAGGATCAGCGCCCTTACCATTACCTCCCTCGTGCTGCTTACCGCGGCGATTGGCGTCATCGTCTGGTTGGCGCTGACCGCCGAAGACCAGGCGGCCCGGACCGGGCTCGCCGTCCCGGCCGCCGTGCTGCCTCTGCCCCCGGCCGACGGCCCCGCCGTCGAGACGGAAGCCGCCCCGCAGCCCTCGCCCCCACCTGCACCATCGGCGAGCGGCACGCGCGGCGGCACGCGCCCGGAACCCGCCCCGGCGGCAGCCGAGCCCACGGCGCCACCCGAACAGGCGTTCGACCGCGAACAGAGCGCCCAAGCCAAGGCAGGCGAGGGCGCGCCGGACCGCGAGGAAGAGCCCTATCCCCCGCCGGCGAGCAAAGCGTCGCCGTCCAAGCCCCCTGCCGCGCAGGCGGAAGGCGCGCCGGCCGGCGGGCCGGCGGAAACGGCGGCCGGAGTCGGCGCCACCGAAACCCAGATCGCCGTTATGGGCCCGCCTCCGCCGGCGCCGCCATCGCCGGAACCGCCGCCGATTCCCGTGCCGTGGAGCGGCGGACTCGCGCCGGCCCCGGACCGCGCTCTGATCGAAAAAAGCCGCGCCGGGCTGCTGCCCATCATCGGCAAGGACGGACGCCGGCCGTGGAAGGTGTACGCGCGGCCTTTTGACGGCGACGACAGGCGCCCGCGCATCGCGGTGGTGATCAGCGGACTGGGGCTTTCCGGCGCGGCGACGGAGGCCGCCATCCGGCGCCTTCCGGGCCCTGTGACCCTGGCCTTCGCGCCCTACGCCAAGGGGCTCGATCGGTGGGTTCCCCTGGCGCGGGCGGCGGGGCACGAGGTGCTGCTGACCCTGCCGATGGAGCCGGTCAATTACCCGGCCAACGACCCCGGTCCCTACACCCTGCTCACCTCCTTGAGCCCGGCCCAGAATCTCGATCGCCTGCGCTGGGTGCTGAGCCGGTCCACCGGCTATGTGGGCCTCATCGACTTCATGGGCTCGCGGTTCGCCACCTCGCGGCAGGACCTTCGCCCGGTCCTCGAGGAGCTCAGGAAACGGGGCCTGATGTTCGTGGATTCCCGCGCGAGCCTGCTCAGCGTCGGCGCCAGCACGGCGAGCCAAATCGGTCTGCCCAGGGCCATCAACGACCTCTTCATCGACTTCCACGCCTCGCGGGCCGCGATCGACCAAAATCTCTCCGAGCTCGAAAACATCGCCCGCGAAAACGGCCATGCCCTCGGCGTCGGCGCGCCCTACCCGGTCACCCTCGAGCGGCTGTCGGCGTGGCTCGCGGGACTGGAAGTCAAAGGCTTCGCGCTGGCGCCGGTCTCGGCGATGGCCGACAAGCAAGCCGATTGATGGGAAAGGACATCTCGAAGCTGCCCTACCGCCGCGGGGTCGGGCTGATGCTCCTGAACGGGCAAGGCCTGGTCTTCGTGGCCCGGCGCATCGACATGCCGTCCGAAGCCTGGCAGATGCCCCAGGGCGGCATCGACGAGGGCGAAACACCGAAGCAGGCGGCCCTGCGGGAGCTCCGCGAGGAGGTCGGCACGGACAAGGCCGAGATCATCGCCGAGAGCAAGAGTTGGCTGAGCTACGATCTCAGCGAAGAGCTGTTGGAGTGGCTCTGGGGCGGCAAGTACCGCGGCCAGACCCAGAAATGGTTCGCGCTGCGGTTTACCGGCAGCGACGATGACATCAACATCCGCACCGCGAATCCCGAGTTTCTCGACTGGAAGTGGGCCGACGTGGAGGCTCTCCCCGACCTGATCGTGCCGTTCAAGCGTAAGCTCTACGAATGCCTCGTCGCCGAGTTCGGCCATCTTGCGCGCGCCTTTGCGGCGGAGGCGGCGAGGTCCCGCCGATGACCCGCCCAGCCCCTCGCTTCGCCCCGGCGGCATTCCACCGACACTCCGGTCATCCTTTGGCGTTCGCCCTATCGGCGCCCAATTGCGACCGAACCGGGCACCGGCCCACGGAAATCGGGAGAGACGCGCAAGTCCGGGTTAAGCCGCGCGGGCGGCGAAACGGCGCTGGCGAAAGGCCATGAAACGGCAGGCGAGGCCGGTGAGCACCCTGTTGAGCCAGCTGCGGGGCTTGAGGCCCGCCGCCTTCAGGATCATGGTGACGCCGCGTTCGACGACGCCCGGGCGATAGTACCGGTACGCCCTTCGCGCGTAAGCCCGGACGTTACGCTTGCGATCATAGGGCTCATCCCCGCGGTTGGCGGCGTGATAGGCGTAGGCGAGCTCGTCGTCCTCGGACTCGGTGATGCGCCCGAGCGCCACCCTGAGCCGGCCCCAGACGCTCAAGCGATCTTTCTCGAGATAGCGCTTGAGGTGTGTGTAAAACAGCTTGTAGTGGCGAAATTCGTCCTTCGCGATGCGTTTGCAGATTTCCTTGAGCGCCGGTTCGTCGGTGGCGCCGCCGAGCGCCGTATAGTAGGAGCTGGTGCCAACCTCGACGATGCAGCGGGCCACCAGTTCGCTCGCGCGCGAGCCCCTGACCGACTCCGTGGCCTCCAAGGGCAACCGGAAACCGTCCCTGAAGCGCTTGAAACTCGCGGCGAAGTCGAACTCGGAATCGGCGAGCTCGGCCCAGCGGCCCAGCACGTCGCCATGCTGGACCTCTTCGGCGGCCCAGCCGCGCACGGCCTCCTGGAACGCGACATCGTCGTCGAAGACGTTGCAAAGATAGCGGGCGTAATCCCCGCTGTTCCTCTCGACCAGGCTGGCCGCCTTGACGATTTTCAGGATGTCTGGATCGACGCGCTTGGGATCGAACTGATCCCACGGGATGTCCTCTGGCGTCCAATGCTTCATCAGGCCCCCCAATTTTTCTTAACGCCGCAGGCTCGTCTTGGCCCATTATATGTCGGGACCGGACCTGTTTTCCAAGCGCAAAAATCGGGGCGCAAGAATCGGCGCCGAAACCTCAGGGAAACCTGAAACTTTCGGGGAACGGCGGTGGGCGCGCCGCTCAGGCCTTTTCGATGGCGGCAAGCATGGCTTCGGCGACGGCGATGTCCTTGGCGAAAGCTTCCCGCTCCTCGTCCGTTTCGGCCTCGCCGGCCCCCCTCCGCGCCGCCTCCAGCCGCGCTTCGACGGCGCCGCGTTCGAGGTCCCGCAGGGGCGCCGCTTCGGCCGCCAGCACCGTGCAGCGCGCTGGCGTCACCTCCGCGAAGCCGCTGGCGACAAAGATCCGCTCGCTCAACTCCCCCTCGTCATGGACGTCGATGACCCCGGGCCGGAGCAGCGAGATCAGGGGCGCATGGCCGGGGAGCACGCCAAAATCCCCTTCCGTCCCCGGCACGACCACCATGTCGACCGAGGCCGAGAAGAGGAGCTGCTCGGGCGCGACGAGCTCGAACTCGACCTTCTCCGCCATGGCCCAGCCCCTCAGGCCGCCTCGACCGCCATGCGCTTCGCCTTCTCGACCGCTGCCTCGATGGTGCCGACCATGTAGAACGCGGCTTCCGGCAGTTGGTCGTACTCGCCGGCGACGATCCCCTTGAAGCCTTTGATCGTGTCCTGGAGGTTGACGAAGACGCCGGCATGGCCGGTGAAGACCTCGGCGACGTGGAACGGCTGTGAGAGGAAGCGCTGGATCTTGCGCGCGCGGGCGACGGCCAGCTTGTCGTCCTCGCTGAGCTCGTCCATGCCGAGGATGGCGATGATGTCCTGCAGCGATTTGTAGGTCTGCAGCACCTTTTGGACGTCGCGGACGACCTCGTAGTGCTCCTCGCCGACGATGCGGGGATCGAGCATGCGCGAGGTGGAGTCCAGCGGGTCCACCGCCGGGTAGATGCCGAGCTCGGCGATCTGACGGCTCAGCACCGTGGTCGCGTCCAGGTGCGCGAACGAGGTCGCCGGCGCCGGGTCGGTGAGATCGTCGGCGGGCACGTAAATCGCCTGGACGGACGTGATCGATCCCTTGGCCGTGGAGGTGATGCGTTCCTGGAGCGCCCCCATGTCGGTGCCTAGAGTCGGCTGATAGCCGACCGCCGAGGGAAGGCGGCCCAGGAGCACCGAGACCTCCGAGCCGGCCTGGGTGAAACGGAATATGTTGTCGATGAACAGCAGCACGTCCTGGCCTTCCTCGTCGCGGAAGTACTCGGCCACCGCGAGGCCGGCGAGCCCGACCCGGGCGCGCGCGCCGGGCGGCTCGTTCATCTGGCCGTAGACCAGCGCCGCCTTCGAGCCCTCGCCGTCGAGCTGGATGACGCCCGATTCGACCATCTCGTTGTAAAGATCGTTGCCCTCGCGGGTGCGCTCGCCGACCCCGGCGAACACCGAGTAACCGCCATGGGCCTTGGCGATGTTGTTGATGAGCTCCATGATGATCACGGTCTTGCCGACCCCGGCGCCGCCGAACAAACCGACCTTGCCGCCCTTGGGATAGGGCTCCAAGAGGTCGATGACCTTGATGCCGGTGACCAGGATCTCCGCCTCCGTCGACTGCTCGGTCAGGGTCGGCGCCGGCCTGTGGATCGGCGCGCGCATCTTGGTCTCGATCGGTCCGCGCTCGTCGATCGAATCGCCGATCACGTTCATCAGGCGGCCCAGGGTCTCGGGGCCGACGGGAACCGTGATCGGGCCGCCGGTGTCGACCACCTCCTGACCGCGCATCAGCCCGTCGGTGGTGTCCATGGCGATGGTGCGGACCGTCGACTCGCCAAGATGCTGCGCCACCTCGAGCACCAGGAGCTTGCCGTGGTTGTCGACATGAAGCGCGTTCAGGATGAGCGGCAGTTCGCCGTCGAAGCGAATGTCCACGACGGCGCCCAAGACCTGTGTAATCGCGCCGACAACGTTTCTCGCCATGCCGTAGTCCTCAACGAAGATCCGAATGAGCCAAAGGTTGCCGCCCCGCCGCTACAGCGCCTCGGCGCCGGAGATGATCTCGATGATTTCGTTGGTAATATAGCCCTGGCGCGTGCGGTTGTAATAGAGGGTCAGATTCTCGATCACTTCACCGGCGTTACGGGTGGCGTTGTCCATTGCCGTCATGCGCGCGCCATGTTCGCTGGCGGTGTTCTCCAGAAGCGCCCGGTAGGTCTGAACCGCGAGGTTGAGCGGCAGCAGTTCGGCGAGGATTTCCTCCTCCGCCGGCTCGTATTCATGGACGGCCCGCGGCCCTTCGTCTGCGGCCGCCTCCGGCAACACGCAGGGGATGAGCTGCTGGCGCGTAACGACCTGGGTCAGGACCGACCGGAAGTGGTTGTAGACGATGGTGCAAAGGTCGAACTCTCCCGTCTCGAACATCCCATGCACGCGTTCGGCAATGCCCAAGGCATCGTCGAAGCCAAGGCGCGGCCTGCCCACCTCGTCGATGGTGTCGACGATAAAGCTTCCGTATTCGCGTTGCAGCTGGTCCCGCCCCTTGCGGCCGACGCAAAGGATCTTGATGGTCTTGCCCTTGGCCCGCAGATCCCGCAGCAGGCGGCGGACGTCGCGGACAATGGACGAGTTGAACGAACCGCAGAGGCCGCGGTCGGAGGTCGCGACGACGATCAGATGTACGTCGTCCTTGCCGGTGCCGGCGAGCAACGGTGGGGCGCCCTCCCGGCCCTCGAAGCTCACTGCCAGCGCGCGCAGCATGCGCTCCATGCGGTCGGCATAGGGGCGGCCCGCCTCGGCCTGCTCTTGGGCGCGCCGGAGCTTCGCCGCCGCCACCATCTTCATGGCCGAGGTGATCTTCTGGGTGGATTTCACGCTGTTGATGCGAGTCCTGAGGTCTTTGAGGTTCGGCATGCGGCGTTACGGCGGCGCTGGGGGGGCCGGCTCAGGCGAAGGTCCTGGCGTATTCGTCGAGGAAGTGCTTGAGCTTCTCCTCGGTCTCCGGCGACAGTTCCCCCTCGTCGCGGATCGCCGCCAGGAGCTCCGGCTGCTTGTCGCGAATCGCGCTCAACAGGCCGGTCTCGAACCGGGTCACGTCCGCGACCTCGATCTTGTCGAGATACCCCCGCACCCCGGCGAAGATCGCGACCACCTGCTCCTCCACCGGCACGGGCGTGTATTGCGGCTGCTTGAGAAGCTCGGTCAGGCGCGCGCCGCGGTTGAGCAGCCTCTGGGTCGCCGCATCGAGGTCGGAGCTGAACTGGGCGAAGGCCGCCATCTCGCGGTATTGGGCGAGCTCCAGCTTGATCGTGCCCGCAACCTGCTTCATGGCTTTGATCTGCGCCGCCGAACCGACGCGGCTCACCGAAATGCCGACGTTCACCGCCGGGCGGACGCCGCTGTAGAACAAATCGGTCTCGAGGAAGATCTGGCCGTCGGTAATCGAGATCACGTTGGTCGGGATGTAGGCCGAAACGTCGCCGGCCTGGGTCTCGA
>CBESNX010000040.1:0-10828 GCA_965531025.1 uncultured bacterium | reverse complement strand
CGTCTGCTCGACCGAGAGCAGGCGGGAGCGCGGCGCATAGCGCCGCTCCTCGCGTACCCCCGCCTCCACCTGCTCGGCGCTGAACACGCCGCGCACGCCGTCGAGGGCGCGCACCATCACGCCCGCGAGCGCCGCCGGACCGCCGCCTTCGGTGTTGAGGATGTGGGCGGCCCGGTCGACGAGAATCTCGTCGCCCGGCCGGCAGTGGACCAGGACGGCGATCTGGTTGCACATGGTGCCGGAGGGCAGGAACATCGCATCCTCCTTGCCGAGAAGCTCCGCCACCATGGCGCACAGGCGGTTGACGCTCGGGTCTTCCCCGAGCTGCTCGTCGCCCACCGGCGCTTCCGCCATGGCACGGCGCATCCCCGGCGTCGGGCGGGTCTGGGTGTCGCTGTAAAGGTTGATGCGGATCTCGGTCATCGAAGGCGGATTCTCCTGCCAGCAGGCGGCGGGTCGAGCCGGCCGCTCAGGTGGCGTCATTCAGGTCAACGTCCAACAGACACGCGCGGCAGTACTTCACCGTACTTGAGGCGTAAACGATTTGCACGACTTCGGTCTCGGCGCCGCAGATGTCGCAGACATCAATGTCCTTGCGCTTGTCCGTCCCGGCATTCTCTGTCATAGCCGTGCTCTCCCGTCCCTGCGCGGCGCTTACCTTCGATACCGCATTTTGCAGATGGACTCATCGCTCGCCGCGGCGCAAGCACGAAATGGCCCTCCGTGGAGCCCGGTTATTTTGCGCCGAGGAACGCGTCGTAATCGGCCGCAACCTCGGCCACCGCGACGTGATAAAGCTTTTCTCCGGCCTCGATGCTGGCGAGCGACGGATCGGAGCCGATGCGCCCGTCGGGGAAGCGTTGGCGGTAATCAGCCGCATCGTATATCTCGCCGGTGGGCGCGATTTTCGGGCTCATCTTTGCGGTCTTCACGGCGCCTGGATGGGCGAAATACGATAGCGAGACCTCGGACGGCGTGGCATGCCTGCCTTCCGCTTCGCCGAACAGCTCTTGCGAGAGTTTCGCCACACCGGGGCACTTCCACCAGTTCGTCAGCTTGCAACGAAGCGGCGCACGCTTGCGCGAAGCCGATCCCAAGCTCGTTTCGGCATAGACCTCGGAAAACGCGGCGTTCACCGTCGCGATGTTGCCGCCGTGTCCGTTCAGGAAATAGAAGCGGTTAAACCCGTGTCTCGCGAGCGAGATGACCACGTCCTCGATGACGGCGATCAACGTCGAGGGACGCAGCGTCATCGAGCCCGGAAACCCCATATGGTGCTGCGACATGCCGATGCTTATGGTCGGTGCGATCATCGCGTCGTCTTGGGCGCCGACCCCGCGGGCGATGGTTTCCGGACAAATGGCGTCGGTTCCGATCAGGCCGTTCGGCCCATGCTGTTCGGTCGATCCAATGGGAATGATGATCCCGGTCGAGCGCCGCAGGTGTTTCTCGACTTCTTGCCACGTTGAGAGTTGGAGGAGCATTGTTTGACCCCGTCGAAAGCTTGAAGGACGTCTGGCTCGAGAACCTATTGCCAGAAGGAAGGGGTTCGGGCAACTCCTAGCTCTCGGCTAAACTGTTCGCCCGAGCGAGAGAACAGATTAAGAGCCGCCACGCATGATCCGTCGAGCAGGGATTGCCTTGGCTATCGTCGTCGCGCTCCTGGCCGCCACGGCCGCCGGGCTGTTCGTCTTTCGCACCGAGGTGGCCGAGGCGGTGCTGACGTGGCGGCTGACGGCGCTGGGCGCGCCGGCGCCGAAGTTCACCGTGGCCGAGCTGGGCCCGAAGCGAGCCCGCGTCACCGGGCTCAGCCTCGGCCGGCAGGGGGAGCTTCGCGCCGATGCCCTCACCATGACTTACGCGCTCGCCGGCCTTCTCGAAGGGCGGCTTCGGGGCGTGGTGGTCGAGGGACTGACGCTCAAGGCCGACCTTACCGGCGGGAAGCCGCCGCTCGGAAGCCTTCAGCCGCTCCTCGCCGGCAAGCGCGGGGCAGCCGGCGGGGTCCGGCCGCCGCCGATCAGTGTCACCGGCGGACGTATCGAGGCGGCGTCCCCGGCCGGGCCGGTCGTGATCGAATTCGAGGGCGAGATCTTGCCCGATGAGGCGGGCGGGCTTTCCGCCGCTGTTTCCTTTGAACTCGTGAGCCCGTTCGGCCGGCTCAAGGGAATAGGCGGCGTCTCCGGCGGCGACCTGCGGACGCTGAGCGGCGGGCTCATCATCGACGAAGGAACCCTCGCGCTTCCGGGCGCCGAGGTCGGCCGCCTCGCCGGCGAGGTGGACTTCGCTCTCAGCGACGGCCGGCCCGAACATTTGCGCGCGAGGCTTGCGTTTTCCAACCTCGCGCTCGCAAAGGCGTCTTTTGACGCGGCCCGCCTCGAGCTCGAGCTCGACCGGACGCGGATCACGGCGGACGCCGAGCTCAGCTCCGCCGGGAACGCGTTGGCCGTTACGCTCAGATCCACGGTCGATGATTATATGACCGAGCCGCAGCTCGACCTCGAGCTTGGGGTGCGGGTGACGGCCGGCGCAGCCATCTGGGACATGCTCGCCCTGCCGCCGCCCTCGGCCGGCCGCGGCCGGCTCGACCTCCGCCTCAGCGGGCGCCTGCCGGCCGGCGCCGAGCTCCCGGGAAGCCGGGACGAGGCGTTGGACTGGCTGCTCGGCGGCGCGCTCGGCGGCCGGCTGGCGCTAGAGCTCGCATCCGTCGGCTACCCGGGCCGGGTGAGCGGTCTCGCCGCGCGGCTGGAGCTCGACGCGGCGCTCGAGGGCGGCGCGCTGTCGATCAGCCTGCCGGTCGAGGCTCGCATGCGTCTCGCGCAAGTCGCGCCGGAGCTGTTGGCGGGCCTTCCCACGGAGCTTCGCCGGCTCCTCGGGCGGGACCTCTCGCTGGTGCTCTCCGCCTCGGCCAAGCAGCCGTTCCGTGCCCGCCTCCAGCGCGTGGCGACAGGGGCCGAGGTCCGGCTCGGCGGCTCGGCCCGGCTCACGACCGCCACCGGAGCCACGCTCGCCGCCAGCGCCGAGGTTGGGCTGACCTTCGACGATGAGATGGCCCTCGGCGAAGTGGACGTGCCGCGATTCGCGCTTGTACTTCGCGACCTCGTGATCGCCGGGCAACGCGTCGCGGAGGCGCGGCTGTCCGGCGCGGTCTCGGGCGGGCCGGGCGACTTCGAAGGCGCGGGAGAGGTCGTGCTGAGGCTCCCGGAGGTAGCGGTGGGTGCCCTCACCGCCGGGCCCCTGGAGGCGGGACTGCCGGTCGCCTTTAGCCTCAACGACGGGCGCGCCGAGGTCCGGTTGCGCGGCCCAGGCGCCGTCGCGATCGAGACTCTCGCCTATGGCGGATTGGTCCGGCTGGCCAAGCCTTTGCGCCTCAAGGTGACCGCCGGCGCCGTCGCGCTCGCCAAGCCGGAGGGGGCGGGCGGCGGGCTTACCCATTCGCTGGCGCTCGAGCCGGGCGGGATCGAGGTGAGAATCGCGCGGCAGGCCGGCAGGGCGCTCACCGTGACCGCGGCTCCGGCCAGGATCCTTCTTGCCGGGAAGGCGGGGCCGGATGGCCCCTACCGCGGCCGCGTGACGATCGAGGGCGCGCGCGTCTCGGTTTTGGAGCACGACGTGGTCCTCGAGGACATCTCGGCAACCGTGGCGCTCGGCCCCTCGGAGGGCGGTCCCATGGCTCGCTTCACCGTGGGCGCGCTCCGGCATTCGGGCGATCCGGCGTTCTTCGCGCCGCTCGAACTCACAGGCCGGGTTACCCGGAGGCAAGACGCGCTCGCGCTCACGGCCGAGGCTTACGGCGCCGACGGGACCCGGCGCGTCAAGCTTGCCGCCCGGCACAACCTCGGCGACGGGCGCGGGGAGGCGGAGCTGCGCCTCATCGAGCTCGCGTTCAGACCGGGGGTTCTGCGGCCGGTCGACCTTTTTCCAGTCTTGGGCGGCTTGCGCGCGGTGAGCGGCAACGCCGCCGCGGCGGGCCGCCTCGCCTGGGCGCCGGATAAATTCGAGAGCAGCGGCGTGGTGGAGCTCAGCGACGTCTCTTTCACGGCCGGGGACATCACCATCGAGGGCCTTGCGACCAAGGTCCACTTCGACGGCCTGCTGCCGCCGTCGACCCCGCCCGGCCAGGAGCTGACCGTGCGGCGCATCGACCCCGCCGTGCCGATGGACGACGTCAAGCTGCGTTTCCGCGTTGAGCCGGGAGAGCGCCCGCGCCTGCTGATCGAGCGGGCGAGCCTGCGCTTCGCCGGCGGCCGGTTTCTTCTCAACGATGTCGTGTTCGAGCCGGGAAGCGCGCGCCGGGACGTGACCCTCGAGGTCGAGGAGCTGGACATGGCCAAGCTCTTCGAGATCATCGACGTAGAGGGTCTCACCGGCAGCGGCATGCTCAGCGGCGCCATCCCCGTCACGGTCTCAGGCGACGCCGTCATGATCCGCGACGGCCGGCTCCGGGCGACCGGCCCGGGCGTCGTGCGCTTGCGCTCCGAGGCGGCGGCGGCGGCCTTGAAGGGCGCCGGCGAGCCGATGGACCTCATGTTGCGGGCGCTTCAAAACTTCCACTATGACGATCTATCGCTGACGGTCGAGAAGGACGCCGGGGGCGACGCCCGGGTCACACTCCATCTGCGCGGCAACAATCCCGATGTGCGCGAGGGCCATCCCTTCGCCTTCAACATTGCGCTCAGCGGCAACCTCGGCGGCATATTGGACGCGATCCGCAAGGGCACGCGCATCTCCGGCGCGCTCATTCGGCCGGCGCTTAAGAACTGACGCCGGCGCGGGAAACGAACGCGCTTGTCAGCCCGTGCGCGTTGACGCAGTATACCCGAGGCCATCGCGCTGGATGGCCGTGGCGGCCGAGAGGGGCGATGAAGCCGTTGCGCAAGGTATGGAAGGCGTCTTGCCGGTGGGTTGTTTTCCCGGGGCTCGCCTGCGGCCTGCTTGTTGCCTGCGAGCCGACGATCAAGGTGGAGGCCCCGAAGGAGCCCATCACCATCAACCTCAACATCAAGATCGACGCCGAGATACGGGTCAAGCTGGAGGAACGGGCGAAAGAGACCATCGCGGCCAATCCGGACGTCTTCTGAGGGCGCCGGTGGCGCCCTTCGACGGGTTGCCCAGGGAGAGGGATATGCGCAAGCGACATCGTTCCTGGTTCGCGGTTCTGGCCGCCGTCATCCTGGCCGTCACGATGGCCGCCGGCCCGGCGTGGGCGCAGTCGTTGGATGCGCTGCGCGCGAGCGGCGTCGTCGGCGAACGCTTCGACGGCTTTGCCCAGGTGCGGGACGCGGGGGCCTCGCCACAGGCGCGGTCCCTCGTCAATCAGGTGAACCAAAAGCGCCGGCAGATCTACGCGAAAGATGCGGCCCAGCAGGGCGTTCCCGCCGGCCAGGTCGGGCGCGTCTACGCCAAGCAGATCATGCAGAAGGCCCCGAAGGGCACCTGGTTCCTCGGCGAATCCGGACGGTGGACCCGCAAGTAGCGAAGGCGGGCGGCTAAAGCCGACGGCTCATCCCATGCCTCAGCCGAATCCGCCCCTGATCGTGGAGCCCGATGAGCTCGAGCGCCATCTGGAACGCGATGACCTGGTGGTCGTCGATGTCGGCGACCAGCCGACCTACACCATATGTCACGTGCCCGGCGCGGTCCATCTGGAGCACCGCAGGATCTTGGCGGTGGAGCCGCCCGCGATGGGACTCCTGCCCGACGATCGGCGCCTCGGCGACGCCCTGTCATCGGTCGGCGTGACGCCGGAAACCCACGTCGTCGCCTACGACGGCGAGGGCAACGGCCAGGCATGCCGCCTGCTCTGGACCCTTGATGTCATCGGCCATCGGAACTTCTCTCTGCTCAACGGAGGCTTACAGGCCTGGTTGGACGAAGGGCACGGGACCGACGACGGCCTCGAGGAACCGAGGCCCGGCGCGTACGAGGTCGCGCGCCACACCGATGCGGTGGCGGACAAGGCGTACGTCCTTGCCCATTTGGAGGATGCCGGCGTCGTCCTCCTCGACACCCGAAGCCCGGCGGAATTCAGCGGCATCGCCTTGCGCGCCGCGCGCGGCGGTCATATCCCCGGCGCCGTCAACATGGACTGGATCCTGGCGATGGAGCAGACGGGCGCTCCGCGCCTGAAGCCGGAGGGGGAGCTGCGGGACATGCTCGGGAAACTGGGGGTCACGCCGGACAAGGAGGTCATCACCTACTGCCAGACGCACCGCCGTTCGGCGCACACCTATATTGCGCTCAAGGCCTTGGGCTATCCCCGGATCAAGGGTTATCCGGGCTCCTGGTCGGAATGGGGCAACGATCTCGCGCTGCCGATCGAGACCTAGGGCGCTATCCGACGCTTGGCGCGCCGCGCGCCGCGTGCGATAATAGGGCCGGGCTCGAACCAAGAGGCCGGCCGATGGCGATATTGCCCCGACTGCTGTTGCACGCCGCGAGAAGGCTTGCGTCCGACCCGCGCGTGCGGGCCAAGGCGGCCGAGGTGTTCGACAAGGAGGTCAAGCCGCGGGCCGAGGCGGCCTGGCGCCGGACCAAGCCGAAGATTGACTCCGCCAAGGCCGAGTTGCGCGACATCGCCGCGGAAACCGATCCCCGCAAAGATCCCCGGAAATTCGCCCGCAAGGTGAAGGAGCGCTTGCTCGAGCGCGACAAGCGGCGTTAGCCGCGCCCGGCCGCTCCGGCGCGGCCCTTTAACAGCCTGTCCCTGTGCTCACTCACCAGATCGGTTGAGAAATCGGACCGCGATTCGCTTCGCGCGCCAAGGGGCTGTGCCCCTTGACAATCCCTACCAAGGCCCACAGGGCCTTGGACCCAATGATTGGGGTCCAGGGGCCTCTGGCCCCTGGTCGGGGGTCAAAGGGGGCGATGCCCCCTCGTAGCCGAAGGCTCAACCTGACCTTGGGATTATCCAGCGAATCCCTGATTCGCCATGCCCCGGTTACGCCGCCTTGCTCCAGCCCTGGCCGACGGCGAAATCGCGGATGCGCGCGAGCGCCTTGCGAATGTTGTCGACGGAGTTCGCGTAGGAGAAGCGGACATACCCTTCGCCATAGGCGCCGAAGCTGGTGCCGGCGACGGCGGCGACGCCGAGGTCCTCGAGCAGCAGGGTTTCCATCCGCTTCGAGGAAATCCCGGTACCCGTGATGTTCGCCATGGTGTAGAACGCGCCCTGCGGCGTGATCGAGCTCATGCCCGGAACGGTGTTGGTCTCCGCGACGATGACCTTGCGGCGCTCATCAAACGCGCGGCGCATCGTCTCGACCGAGTCCTGGGGCCCCTTGAGCGCGGCGATCGCGGCGTACTGGGTCGCGGCATTGGTGCAGGACACCGAGTTGATGTTGAGCCGGGTGGCGAGCTCGGCCCACCGGCGCGGCCACACGCCGTAGCCGATGCGCCAGCCGGTCATGGCGTAGGTCTTGCTCCAGCCGTCGAGCAGAACCAGCCGGTCGCGCAGCGCCTCGTAGCCGAGCATGGTGACGAACTCCGCCTCGTCGTACAGCAGGCGCGAGTAAATCTCGTCCGAGAGCACCGCGACCTCGGGGTGCTTCTCGAGCCCTTCGGCAAGCCGGTCGAACTGAACGCGCGGCACCACGCCGCCGGTCGGGTTCGCCGGGCTGTTGATGATCAAGAGCCGGGTTGCCGGGGTGATCTTCTCGAGCACCTCGTCGGCGTCGAACGCGAAGCCGTTTTCCTCCTTGAGCGGGATCGGCACCGCCTTGGCGCCGGAGAAGTCGATCACGGATTCGTAGATCGGGAAGCCGGGGTTGGGGTAGAGGATCTCCGCGCCCGGCTCGCCGAACATCAGGATCGCGTGCCACATGGTGAGTTTGCCGCCGGGCACGATCACCACGTCGTCCGGGTTGACCTCGACGCCGCGGAAGCTAAGGATGTCCTCGGCCACCGCCTGGCGCAGCTCGGCGATGCCGTTGCCCGGCGTGTAGCCGTGATGGCCGTCGGCGAGCGCCTTATCGGCGGCCTCGACGATGTGCTCGGGGGTGCGGAAGTCGGGCTGGCCGATGCCGAGGTTGATGATGTCGCGGCCCGCAAGCTCGAGCCGCTTGGCCCGCGCCAGCACCTCGAACGCGCTCTCGGTGCCGAGCCGGCTCATGCGTTCGGCGAGTTGCACGGGAAAAGACCTCCGTTGATGCGTCCTCGAATCCGTCGCCTCGCCGCCGAGTATGCGTCATGTCACCGGCCGCGGCAATCCCGGCGGCGCCGTGGGCCATAGACGGCAACGCCTGGGGCTTGGGCCCTGCGCGAGGGTTTACGTGGGGTCTCGGGTTTCCTCGCCGCCGGTCACGATGATATGCAGCCGGCGCGGCCCGTGAACGCCGATCTGGATGGTCTTCTCGATGTCGCCGGTGCGCGAGGGGCCGGTGATCAGGGTCACGGCGCGGGGCAGGGCCGCGTCCGCCTCCCTCAGATGCGCGCGCAGCCGCGCCCATGCGTCCTCGTAGGCGCCGACGACGCGCCCGCCCGGCAGCACGACGATGTGCGTCTCGGGCAGGAAGTAGAGCGTGTTCGGCGTCGAGGGCCCGGAATGGACCATCAAGGTGCCGGTCTCGGCGATGCCGGCGAAGGCGGAGGTCAGGCTCACGCGGTCGGAGGGTTCGGCCGGCCCGCGGCGGATGGAAAGCCCGGGCTGATCGGACCAGGGGATCGAGTCAAGCCATTCGTCGGGCGCCATGACGAGTGCCGGCGGCAGGCTCTCGCGCCTGAGGTAGCCCGCGACCGCGCCCGGCGCCTCATCCAGGCGGGCGAGGCGCGTGACGCTCGCCAGCGCCGCCTCCGCCATCTCGACGAACCGGTCCGCCAGCGCCGCGCTATCGCCCTTGGCCCGTTCCGGGATCAGGTTGGCGTGCGGCCGGAGGAGGCGCTCGCGGATCTTTGCGGCGGTCTCGGCATCGACGGGCCCGGCGCGCCCGCAGGAGGCGCGGATGCGGGCGATGATGTCGTCCCGCGCGGCGCTCATGCCGCGTTCCTTCGCGTGCGGGATTTCCATTGGTCCATGAAGGTTCCGCCTTGCGGCGCCGGCATGTCGCGGCTTCCGGTCCAGCCCGAGGCGAGCGGCAGGCGGCGGAACCGGCCCTTGCCGCGGCCCGCCAGCGCCAGCAGCCCGACGGCGGCGCGGGCCAAGGCACGGTAGAGCGCCGGCCTTTTCGCGAGGAAGGCCCAGAGCCCGAGCCCGCGGCGCTGGACCGCGGGGCTGAGCTTTGCCGCGAACGCCTTTTCCCGCCAGCGCCGCATCAGCCCGGGCAGGGGGATGCGCATGGGGCAGACCGCCTCGCACAGGCCGCAGAAGGTGGACGCCTCGGGCAAATGACGGGCCTCCTCGATGCCAAGCAGCGCCGGGGTCAGCACCGCGCCGATGGGGCCCGCGTAGACCCAGCCGTAGGCATGGCCGCCGATAGCGCCGTAGACCGGGCAGACGCTCTGGCACGCGCCGCAGCGGATGCAGCGCAGCACCTCGCGGAACTCGCCGCCCAATATCTCGCTGCGCCCGTTGTCGAGCAGCACCACGTGGAAGGCCTCGGGGCCGTCCGCGTCGTCCGGGCGCCGGGGGCCGGCAGCGAAGGTGGTGTAGCTGGTGATCTCCTGGGCGGTGCCCGAGCGCGCCAGCACCCGCACGAGCGTCATCGCGTCTTCCACCGTGGGCACGACCTTCTCGATGCTGGCGAGCACGATGTGGACCTTCGGCAGGGTATGCGTCAAATCGCCGTTGCCCTCGTTGGTGACGATCACCGCCGATCCGGTCTCGGCGACCAGGAAATTGGCGCCGGTGACGCCCACGTCCGCCGCGAGGAACTTCCCGCGGAGCTCGGCGCGCGCCTCGTCCAGCAGCGCGCGGGGCTCCTCGAGCGGCCGGTCCGGGTCGAGCCCCCGGTGCCCATCGCGGAAGGCCTCGGCGATCTGCCGACGGTTCAGGTGGATCGCCGGCATGATGATGTGGCTCGGCGCCTCGCCGCGAAGCTGGAGGATGTACTCGCCGAGGTCGGTCTCGTGCGCCGCAATCCCGTTCTCCTCTAGGAACGCATTCAGCGCGATCTCCTCCGAGATCATCGACTTGCCCTTGGTGAGCGTGCGCGCCCCGGCTTCGCGGCAGATGGCGAGCACCGTTTCGCGCGCTTCCCGCGCCGTGCGGCACCAGTGGACCTTACCGCCGAGCGCGCTCACCTTCTCCTCGAACAGCTCGAGGTAGAAGTCCAGATGTTCGAGCACATGGTCCTTGATCGCCTTGGCCTCGTGCGTGAGCGCCTCGAACTCCGGCAGCCGCGCGAGCACCTTTGCGCGGTCGGCGCGAAAGTCGCGCTGGAGCTTCTCGAGCGCGCGCCTCTGGTCGGCGTCGCCAAGGGCGCGCGCCGCGTTGTCCGTAAAAGCGCGGCTTGATGGCTGCACGGAGGCGTCCTCAACCCCCGGCGGGCTCGCCGATGGCCGGGCCGTCCGCCATGCCGGCCAGCACCTCGGCGATATGGCGCGCGCGCACCGGCGATCCCGTGCGCGAGACCTTGCCCGCGATGTGCAAGAGGCACCCGAGATCGCCGGCGAGCACGGTTGCCGCGCCGGTGGCCTCGATGTCGCTCACCTTGTCGGCGACCATGGCGCCGGAAATTTCGGGGTACTTGACGCAGAAGGTGCCGCCGAAGCCGCAGCAGATCTCCGCCCCCGGCAGCTCCTCGAGCTCGAGCCCCTTGATCGAGCGCAAGAGCCTCAGCGGGGCGTCCTTGATGCCGAGCTCGCGCAGCCCCGAACAGCCCTCGTGATAGGTGACGGCGCCGACAAAGCGCGCCGCTACCCGCTCCACCCTCATCACGTCGCTAAGGAAGGAGAC
>CBESNX010000039.1:0-10852 GCA_965531025.1 uncultured bacterium | reverse complement strand
TCCACCAGGTGGTCGGCGACGGCCTCCGCCTCCGCCCGCCGCGAGCCGGCATGGGCGAAGATCGAGCGCACGAAGTCGCGCAGATGGTTGCTTTCGATGCGCACCCGAACAACCCCTCTCCCGGTTGACCCTGTCATACCCATCCTAGTCAAAATACGGCCGGCCTGGGCAAGCTTTGTCCAAGGCACTCGGAAACGTCCCGCTGCGGCGCTCCGCCGTCGGACCGGGCGGCTTGAAGCGAGCGGGTCGTGCATCAAGATCCTGCTCTCCTGCGTCATTTGGACACCGACACCGTGCCCGGGGCACTCGTGCAGGCATTGATTCGGGTCGAACAGCTTGACGCGCGCGCTTCACTCTCCCGCGAGAAACAAAACCGCGGTGCTGCGCGGAAGCGTCCGCAAGCTGACCAGCAGCGTGTCGCTCCCGTGCCGTTTGATCGGGTAGCGTTGCTTCGCCAGGGCCAGGAACAGCCCGACGGAGTCCTCGGATCCGTAATGCATGGGGATAACCAGCCGCGGCTTGATCTGGGCAATCACGTGCATCACCTCCTCGTGGCTCATCGTCCAGGCGCCGTCGATCGGGGCCAGAAGCACATCGATGCGCCCGAGCTCCCGGACCTGCCCGCGCGAGAGCACGTGGTGCAGGTGAGAGAGATGGGCGACGCACAGCCCGGCCGCCTCCACCACGAAGATGGAGTTTCCATTGCTCGTCTTGCCTCCGAACTCCGCGATGTTGGTGGGGACGTTGCGGATGCGCGCGTCCCTGTAAGCGAGATTGTGCCTGGCGACGCCGCCACTGGGGTCCCAGCCCCTCAGCACGAACCTGATCTCCGGCTCCACGTAGTCGGTGTAGTGGGTGTCGTGGAAGTTGTTCATGGTGACGATGTCGGGCAGCCGGGGCGGACGAACGTAGCCGTTGTAGTCCGTGAAGACGGACGCGCCGCCCGCGGTCTCGATCAGGAAGCTCGCATGTCCGGCGAAGGTCAGTCGGACGTGCCCGGCGGGGACCGCGGGCGCGCCGGCATAGGCCACGGAGATCAGCCCGGTCCCCGCCACGGCAACCGGACAGGCCACCGGAGCCGGGCGCGCGGTGCCGGTCAATGCAATCAGGAGGAACGGCGCGACGAGAAAGACGAAGGCTTTCCGGGCCGAATCGGCAAACCGCCTCTTGCCGTTCATTACGCCACTCCTTTCTCGCCCGTCGTTTTGGCGCCATCGTTCCCTGCCCCGCCGGCGACGCCCGCCCGCTGGCGCTCCGCAGCGGCTTTTATTGCTTCTGGGATCTTGTCGGACTCGCCTCTCATGCGGCTTCCCCCACCCGCCATGCGGCCAACGGTTTTGGATCGGCGTTTGCCGGACAAGCTCTTCGGTTGGCGCGAGGTTAGCACGAGTTCGCGCCGCAAATCATCCGACGACGGAGTGCCGCCCATAATTGCGGCCTCGGCGACCGCACCGCCTTGGCGCCGGGCGTCGGGCCCGACGCGGCCGCCGGTCCGGCCGCCTCAAACCTGGTGGAGGCTCTGCACGGCGTCCGGGTACAGCTCTTCGAGCGAGACCTCGCGGGACGCCACGCCCTGTTCATAGGCGTACGCGAGAAACGCCCCGAGGGTCGTGCGGTTGGCCTCGACCCCGTAGGGCCAGAAATCCTCCCCGAACATGGCGCGCGACTTCTCCGCGTAAGCGAAGCACCAGGGAATGGGGAAGCGGCAGATGTTGCCGTCGAGGGTGCGTGTGAGGCTGCGCCGCTTGGCCTCCTCGAACGCCTTGAACAGGTTCGTCGGAACCCAGGGATAGCGCTCGACGACGTCGCGGCGAAGGGCCACGGTGTGCATGATGGGAAAGATCCCGGTCTCGCGCCAGTAAGCTTCTTCCACGGCCCGGAAGTCCGGGAAAAGCCGGCGAATGCGCGGGTCGCCCTCTTCGAACAGCCGCGGCGGCCGCGCCGTGATGATCGCATCCACCTCGCCCGCGAGCAGCATCTCGGTAAGCGAGCGGTCCGGCACCGGAGTATAGCGCACGCCCGCGGGCAGCGTCGGCGCGATCTCGTCCACGCGCCCCGCGATGTTGACGCCGGCCTGAAACCACTCGATGTCGGTCAACGGAATACCCACTTGGTGCATGAGGTAGGCGCGCACGTAAACCACGGCCGACTGGACCCAGGCGGGAATGCCGACCCGCTTGCCCGCCAATTCCCGGGGCGCCTCGATCGGGCGCTCGCTTGCGACGAAGATCGCGGACTGGCGGAAAAAGCGGGACGGGAACACCGGAATCGCCGTCAGGCCCGGATCGCCCTGGGAAATCAGGGCCACGTACCGCGCCATCGACATCTCCGAGACGTCCCATTCGCGGAAACGGGTGAAGCGGGAGAAAATCTCCTCCACCGGCAGGTCGATGTGGGTGATCTCGATGCCCTGGGCCTCGACCCTGCCCCGGGTGAAGTCGCGGACATGGTCGTAATCGCTGATCGCAATCGTCAGGTGCACTCTTTTCACGACTTCCTCCTCAAGGTTGAAGCCTTCGTGTGGTGTTAAGCCGTGACGATGACTCGACGTTTCCCAGAGGACGCCATCTGGTCAGGCACAAGATAGCATCGGCCTCCGTCAGGCGCGATATTCAAGCCGCTACCGGCGCGCGCTCCCAGCGGCTAGAAGCTCTCGACCCAGGGCCGCAAATCGAGCTCCTGGGTCCAGGCGCTGCGGTGCTGGCGGTGGAGCCGGTAGTAATTTTCCGCGATCGCGTCCGGGGAGAGGAGTCCGTCGGGCGGGCGCTCGGCGGCAAGCCGGGCGTAACGCTCGGACAGGATCTGGCCGTCGATGATGATGTGCGCGACGTGAACGCCCTCGGGGCCAAGCTCCCGCGCCATGCTTTGAGCGAGCGCGCGGAGCCCGAACTTGCCGACCGCGAGGTTGACGAACCCTGCCCCGCCCCTCACCGACGCGGTCGCCCCGGTGAACAGGATGGTGCCGCCGCCTTTTTCCACCATGAGCCTTGCCGCCTCGCGCCCTACCAGGAAGCCGCCGAGACAGCCGATGCGCCAGCAGCGCTCGAACTCCTGGGCTTCGGTCTCGAGCACGCGTTTGCGCAACATTGCGCCGGCGTTGAAGACGACGAGGTCCGGCACGCCGAAATCGGCCTTCAGCGCATCGAACAGGCTCCTCACCGCGTCCTCGTCGGCAACGTCGCAGGCGTAGGCGCGCCCTGCGCCGCCGAGATCGCGCAGTTCTCCGGCAAGGGGGGCGAGGCGTGCCGCGTCGCGGCCGGCCGTCGCCACCTTCATGCCGGCGCGCGCGAAGCACCGCGCGAGCGCCGCGCCAAGGCCCGGCCCGGCCCCCGCCACCAACGCGACCTCGCCGCTCGAATCGTCGTTTGTCATATGCTGTTGCTTCCCTCGCCCCTTTGGCGCGCACGCCCCCATGAATGCCGACAACTCAGCAACCGCGGCAATGCTATTGCCAACGCAGACTCCCCTGACGATCCTCCAAGATCCCACCAAAATCAAGGAATTGTGAGCCCGCCCGGGCCCGCCCGGAAGGTTGGCGGCCCCCTGAAAACCCGGGCCCGCCGCGCACGGTCCAAACAGCACTTGACAAACGCGCCTTATTGACCATTTTTAATCAGACCAATTTACTCCAATTTACGCGCGGACGGGATAGTCATGATTCGCTTGAGCCGGATGGCGGACTACGCCGTGGTCCTGATGACCCGCATGGCCCAAGACCAGGAAGCGGTGCACAACGCGTTCGACATGTCGGGCGCAACGGGAGTGCCCACGCCGACCGTAAGCAAGGTTCTGGCGACGCTGGCGCGCCACGGCCTGCTGCATTCGGTGCGGGGCGCGAAAGGCGGCTACAGGCTCGCCGCCCGCCCGCAGGATATCTCGGTCGCCGAGATCATCAGCGTGATCGACGGTCCGATCGCGCTCACCCAGTGCATCGAGCACGCCCCCGGGGTCTGCGAAATCGAGTCCGTTTGCTCGTGCCGCGAACCCTGGCAGGTGATCAACGACGTCGTTCGGCGATCGCTGGAAGCCGTCTCGCTGGCCGACATCGCCGCCCCGATGCCGTCCTTTCCCGCCTTCGCGCATCGCGGCCGGGGCGCGCCGCACATCGCCAGCGGATCCCACGGCTAAAGTCCGCCACGAAGCGGACCTTGGAAGGAACTGAAATGGCTGCGTCGACTGAAACCCTCGAGACCGTTCGATCTGTCACGGGAGGCGAGTACAAGTACGGCTTCGTCACCGACGTCAAAGCCGATCTGGCGCCGCGGGGGCTGAACGAGGACATCGTCCGCTTCATCTGGGCCAAGAACAACGAGCCGGACTGGGTTCTGGAGTGGCGGCTCAAGGCCTATCGCCACTGGACCGGGCTCGAGCGCGAGGAGCCCAAATGGTCCAACGTCAAGCACCCGCCCATCGACTACCAGGCGGCTTATTACTACGCGGCGCCGCAGACGAAGGAACGCCCCAAGAGCCTCGACGAGGTCGATCCGGAAATCCTTCGCACTTACGAGAAGCTCGGCATCCCGCTCAAGGAGCAGGAGGTGCTGGCCGGCGTCGCCGTGGACGCGGTGTTCGACAGCATCTCGGTCGCCACCACGTATAAGGAAAAGCTTGCGGAGCTCGGCATCATCTTCTGCTCTTTTTCGGAAGCGGTGCAGAAACACCCCGAGCTGGTGCAGAAGTACCTCGGCTCCGTCGTGCCCTATTCCGACAATTTCTATGCCACGCTCAACTCGGCGGTGTTTTCCGACGGCTCCTTCGTCTACATCCCGCCGGGCGTGCGCTGCCCCATGGAGCTTTCGACGTACTTCCGCATCAACACTGCCGAGACCGGACAGTTCGAGCGCACCCTGATCATCGCCGATGTGGGCAGCTACGTGAGCTACCTCGAGGGCTGCACGGCGCCGATGCGGGATGAAAACCAGTTGCACGCCGCCGTCGTCGAGCTCATCGCCCTTGACGACGCCGAGATCAAGTACGCGACGATTCAGAACTGGTATCCCGGGGACAAGGACGGCAAGGGCGGCATTTACAACTTCGTGACCAAAAGAGGCGCGTGCCGGGGCCGCAACTCGAGGATTTCCTGGACCCAGGTGGAGACCGGTTCGGCGATCACCTGGAAGTACCCGAGCGTGATTCTGCAGGGGGACAACTCCATCGGCGAGTTTTACTCCGTCGCCATCACCAACAACTATCAGCAGGCCGATACCGGCACCAAGATGATCCACATCGGCCGCAACACCCGCAGCACCATCATCTCCAAGGGCATCTCGGCCGGTCACGGTCAGAACACCTATCGCGGCCTGGTGCGCATCCTGCCCAAGAGCAAGGACGCGCGCAACTACACCCAGTGCGATGCGCTGCTGATCGGCGATCAGTGCGGCGGCCACACGGTGCCCTATATCGAGGTCAAAAACCCCACGGCCCGGGTCGAGCACGAGGCGACGACCTCCAAGATCAGCGACGACCAGTTGTTTTATTGCCGGCAGCGGGGCTTGTCCCCGGAAGACGCCGTCTCGGTCATCGTCAACGGCTTCTGCAAGGAGGTGTTTCAAAAGCTGCCCATGGAGTTCGCGGTGGAAGCCCAGAAGTTGCTGGAGGTGAGCCTGGAAGGGAGCGTCGGCTGAGCCCGCCGGAAAAGCCCGAAGGCGAGAGACGAGATTACGGACACATGCTTGAAATTAAGAACCTGCACGCAGCGGTCGAGGGCAAGGCGATCCTCGCCGGCATCGATCTTGTGGTCGAGGCCGGCGAAGTCCACGCCATCATGGGACCGAACGGCTCGGGCAAAAGCACGCTGGCCTACGTGCTCTCGGGGCGCGACGGCTACGAGGTCACGGAAGGCGAAGTCCTGTATCGGGGCAAGGATCTCCTCGCGATGGCGCCCGAGGAGAGGGCCCGCGAGGGCCTCTTCCTCGCCTTCCAGTACCCGGTCGAGATTCCGGGGGTCGCCAACTCCACCTTCCTGAAATCGGCGGTGAACGCCGTGCGCAAGCAAAACGGGCTGACCGAGCTCGACGCCATGGAGTTCCTGAAACGCGCGAAGGAAAAGCTCGCGCTCCTGCATGTCGATCAGAAGCTGCTGTCCCGCGCGGTCAACGTCGGTTTCTCGGGCGGCGAGAAGAAGCGCAACGAGATCTTCCAGATGGCGATGATGGAGCCGAAGCTCGCGATCCTGGACGAAACCGATTCGGGGCTCGACATCGACGCGCTTAAGATCGTCGCCGACGGCATCAATGGGCTGCGTGGGCCCGATAACGCGACGGTCCTGATCACCCATTACCAGCGCGTGCTCAACTACGTGGTGCCGGACAGGGTCCACGTGCTTTCCGGGGGCCGCATCGTGAAATCCGGCGGCAAGGAGCTGGCGCTTGAACTCGAAGACAAGGGCTACGCCGCCTTCGCCCCGTCCGCGAAAAGCGCTGCGGCTTGAGCGGGGTTCGATGACGGCTTTGGCGAAACAAGACAGCACGGGTGCCGAGGGCTTCACCGGCGGCGCTTACCTCAGCCGGTTCGCCGCGGCGCGGGCGACCCTGCCGGGCGCCGGGCTGCCGTGGCTCGCCTCCTTGCGCGAGGAAGCCATCGAGCGCTTCGCCGAGCACGGCTTTCCGACGCGAAGGGTCGAGGAGTGGAAGTTCACCAACCTCTCGAAGCTGACCAAATCGGTCTTTGCCGAGGCTCGGCCCGCGGCGAACGGCATTACGCAAGAGGCGCTTGCGCCCCTCGGGCTCGAGGGCGCGCCCACTCACCTCATGGTTTTCGTGAACGGGCGCTTCCGGGGCGATCTTTCCGACATCGGTTCGCTTCCCGACGGCGTCACTATCACGAGCCTGGCGCAAACGCTCGAATCGGATCCCGATCTCATCGAAAAGCACCTGGTGGGCGCGGCCCGATCGTTCGATGCGGGACGGGCGCAGGCGCTCGCTTCCCTGAACGCGGCCTTCATGACCGACGGCGCGGTGATCCGCCTTGATGAAGGCACCGCGCCTGAGCGGCCGGTGCACCTCCTTTTCCTCGCCCTGCCCGAGGAAAACCCGACCTTCGTGCATCCCCGCAATCTCTTCCTCGCGGAAGCGGGCGCGTGCGCGACGGTTATCGAAACCTACGCCGGGCTTTCAGAGCGCCCTTACTGGACCAACGCCGTGACCCAGGTGGTTGCCGCCGAGGATGCGGGGATCAACCACTTCAAGTTGCAAGCGGAAAGCCTGTCGGCCTTTCACATCGCATCGACGGAAGTGGTGCTCGACCGCAATGCCTATTACGCGAGCTTCGTGATGTCGGTGGGCGGCGAGCTCTCGCGCCACGAGATCCGTGTGCGCTTCGCCGGCGAAGGGGTGCACTGTGCCCTGAAAGGGGCGTCTCTCGCACGCGGGCGTCAACATATGGACAACTTGACGCGCATCGACCACTTGAAGCCCAACGGCGTCACCAACGAGGTTTACAAGAGCGTCGTCGATGATCGCGCCCACGCGGTGTTCCAGGGCAAGCTCCGGGTCGCGCCGGGCGCCCAGAAGACCAACGCCTACCAGCTCAACCAGAACCTCCTGCTTTCCGAGAAGGCGCAGGCCGACAGCAAGCCCGAGCTCGAAATTTTGGCGGATGACGTGAAATGCAGCCACGGGGCCACGGTGGGCGAGCTCGACAAGGAGGCGCTGTTTTATTTGCGCTCCCGCGGGCTCGACGAGAGCGCGGCGCGCGGGCTCTTGATCGAGGCGTTCGTGGGCGAGCTGATCGACGGCATCGGGATGAGCCCGGTTCGCGCCCATTTCCGCAAGGCGTTCGCCCGGTGGCTCGCGGGACAGCACGGTTGAGGAATTCGACATGAACGAATCGCCCCAGGCCGTCCAGCCCATCGCGATCAAGCCCGCGGTCCCGCCCTTCGACGCGGCCCGCGCGCGTGAGGACTTCCCGGCTTTCGCCCAGCAGGTCCACGGCCGGCCGCTGGTGTTCCTCGACAGCGCCGCCAGCGCCCAGAAGCCGCGCGCCGTCATCGAGGCGGTTTGCCATACATACGAGGAGGACTACGCCAACGTTCACCGCGGCGTTTACTGGCTGAGCCAGCGCGCGACCGAGGCGTTCGAGAACGCCAGAAAGACCGTCGCGCGGTTCATCAACGCCCGCGAGGATCGCGAGATCGTGTTCGTGCGCGGCGCCACCGAGGCCATCAACCTTGTCGCCAACAGTTACGGCCGGCATTTCCTGAGCGAGGGCGACGAGGTCGTGGTCTCCGCCATGGAGCATCACTCGAACATCGTCCCCTGGCAGATCCTGAGGGACGCGATTGGCATCGCCTTGCGCGTCGCGCCGATCAATGACGCGGGCGAGCTGGTGATGGAGGAGTTCGAGAGGTTGCTCGGCGCGCGCACGAAACTCGTCGCCATCACCCATGTCTCCAACGCGCTCGGCTCCATCGTGCCGGTGCGCGAGATCGTCCGGCTCGCCCACGAGGCGGGCGCCCGCGTGCTCATCGACGGCGCCCAGGCCGCGCCGCACCTTGCCATCGACGTGCGGGATCTGGACTGCGACTTCTACACCTTTTCGGGCCACAAGATTTACGGCCCGACCGGCATCGGCGTGCTGTACGCCAAGGCCGAGCTCCTCGAATCCATGCCTCCCTATCAGGGCGGCGGCGACATGATCCTATCGGTGAGTTTCGAGAAGACCGATTACAACGTCATCCCCTACAAGTTCGAGGCGGGGACCCCGAACCTGGCGGGGGCGGTGGGGCTCGGCGCCGCCATCGAGTACGTGAGCGCCCTGGGGCTGCCGCAGATCGGGGCCCATGAGCGGGACCTGCTGGACTACGCCACCGGAAGGCTCGAAGGGATTCCGGGGCTGCGCCTGATCGGCACCGCGCAAAAGAAGGCGTCGGTCATTTCCTTCACGATCGAGGGCGTCCACCCCCACGACGTCGGCACCATCCTCGATTACGAGGGCGTCGCAGTGCGCACGGGCCACCACTGCGCCCAGCCGGTGATGGCCCGTTTCGGCGTGGCGGCCACGGTGCGCGCTTCGTTCGCCCTTTACAACGGGCGCGAAGACGTTGACGCGCTGATTGACGGATTGGGCAAGGTTGCGGAGATGTTTGGTTGATGTCGGACTTGCGCGAGCTGTACCAGGAGGTCATCCTGGATCATTTCCGGCGGCCGAGGAACTTCGGCAAGTCCCCGGCCTCGAACCGCAAGGCCGAAGGCCACAATCCGCTGTGCGGCGACAGGATGACGGTCTACCTCCTCATCGACGACGGCAGGATCGCGGACGTCTCCTTCGAAGGATCGGGCTGCGCCATCTCGGTGGCTTCCGCTTCGCTTATGACCGAAATGCTGAAGGGCCTGACGGAGGAGGAAGGGCGGACGTTGTTCGAACGCTTCCACGGCGTCGTCGCGGGCGGCGAGGAGGGCGTGGAGGATCTCGACAAGCTGGCGGTGCTGTCGGGCGTTCGCGAGTTTCCCATGCGGGTGAAATGCGCGACCCTCGCCTGGCACACCTTCGCCGCCGCGCTCGAGAACAGCGACGCAACCGTGGTGACCGAGTAGGACGGGCCGGCGCCCGGAGCCTGGAACGCCGAGGAGGACGAGATGGACGAAAAGGAAACCCCACGGGTTTCGGAAGAGGACGCGGCCCGTCAGACGGAGGGCGGCGCGCAAAGCGGCGAGCGCGGGAGTGAACGCCCGCTGGAAGCCGCGATCATCGAGGCCCTCGGCAGCGTCTACGATCCGGAGATTCCGGTTAACATTTACGAGCTCGGACTGATCTATAATATAGAGGCGAGCGAAGCGGGTGACGTGGAGATCACCATGACCCTGACGACTCCCAACTGCCCGGTCGCCGGGAGCATGCCCGGCGAGGTCGAGCGCGCGGTCTCTGCGGTGGAAGGGGTCGGGAGCGTCAAGGTCAACCTCGTTTGGGAGCCGCCCTGGTCACAGGAGAAGATGTCCGAGGCGGCGCGTCTCGAACTGGGGTGCGTGTGAATCATAAGGAGTGGATGAATGGCACCAACCTCCAAGCCGATAACCCTCACCGAGGCTGCGGCCGAGCACGTCAAGGCCATTCTCGCGAAGCGCGAGGAGGCCGCCGTCGGCCTCAGGATCGGTGTTTCCTCCAAGGGATGCTCCGGCAAGTCCTACACCATGGACTATGCCGAGGAAATCGGCCCCTTGGATGAGGTCATCGAGGACAACGGCGTCACCATCGTGATCGATCCGACGGCGGCGCTCTTCCTCATCGGCACCGAGATCGACTACGTCGTGGACAAGCTCGAATCGGGCTTCGTGTTCCGCAACCCGAACGAGAAAGGCCGCTGCGGCTGCGGCGAATCCTTCACCGTCTAGAGCACGTCCCGAGCGGAGCTCGGCGCCTAGGGGTTTTCGTGAAACAGCGCCTCGATGATGGGGCAATCGGGCACCGCGCCGCCCGCGCAGCGGGCCACCGTCTCCTTTAGAACCGCTTCCATGGCCCTCAGATCGGCGAGGCGCGCCCGCACCGCGTCGAGGTGCCTGTGCGCCATTGACTCGACCTCGGCGCAGCCGTGGCCCTGCTCGTCCACCAGCCGCAACAGCCCGCGCACGTCATCCAATGTGAAGCCGAGATCGCGGGCGCGGCGCACGAAGTTCAGGCGTTTCAGGTGCCAGTCCGCATAGCGGCGCTGGCCGCCAAGGTTGCGCGCCGGCTCGGGCAGGATGCCGATGCGTTCGTAGTAGCGGATCGTCTCGACCTTGCACCCGGTCCGCTCAGCCAGCGCGCCGATCGCAAGGCGCGGCACATCCGAGGCGTTCATGGGGAGATGCTCCATCGAATAAGAATCGAATAAGAAACGACTCGAAGCTGTAGTGATTACAGGTTCTCGCGTCGTCCG
>CBESNX010000038.1:0-10856 GCA_965531025.1 uncultured bacterium | reverse complement strand
GGTTCAATTTGGTCGGATAGTGCTCTAGCCAGGGAGCCCTCGACCAAGCGCCGCCGGGCGCCTGGGGAAGGGCCGGGAACGCCTTTCAGTCCTTGATCAGCCCCTTGAGCCTGTAAAGCAGCTCCAGCGCTTCCTTGGGCGTGAGCGTATCCGGGTTCACGTCGTTCAGGGCCTCGGCGAGCGGATTGGGCGCCGGGCCGGGGCCCGCGGACGCGCCGGCGTCCGCCTGGCGCACGGCGGTGGAGAACAGGGGCAGGTCGTCGGCCAGCCGGCTCACCGCATCCGCCTTCTCGCCACCCTCCAGCGCGCCCAGCACCTGTTCGGCGCGGCGGATCGTCGGCGGCGGCAGACCGGCGAGCTTCGCGACGTGAATGCCATAGGAGCGGTCGACGGCGCCCGAGGCCACCTCATGGAGGAACACCACCTCGCCCCGCCACTCCTTGATCCGCATGGTGTGATTGGACAGATACGGCAGCTTCGCCGCGAGGGCCGTCAACTCGTGAAAGTGGGTGGCGAACAGCGTCCGGCAGCGGTTGACCTCATGCAGATGCTCGATCGTCGCCCAGGCGATCGACAACCCGTCGAAGGTCGCGGTGCCGCGCCCGATCTCGTCGAGGATCACGAGGGCCCGCGGGCCGGCCTGGTTGAGGATGGCCGCCGTCTCCACCATCTCGACCATGAAGGTCGAACGCCCCCGGGCAAGGTCGTCGGCGGCGCCCACGCGGCTGAACAGGCGGTCGACGACGCCGATATGGGCGCGCTCCGCCGGCACGAACGAACCCATCTGGGCGAGGATGGCGATCAGCGCGTTCTGCCTCAGAAACGTGCTCTTGCCCGCCATGTTAGGCCCGGTGACGAGCCACAGCCGGCTGTCTTCCTGTCCGTCGCCGACCGTGAGGTCGCAATCGTTGGCGACGAAGGCGCCGCCTTGCTCCCTGTTCATCACCGCCTCGACCACCGCATGGCGGCCGCCGGTGATCCTCAATGTCGCACCGTCATCGACCACCGGCCGGGAGTAGCGGGATTCGGCGGCAAGTTCCGCAAGCGCCGCGGCGACATCGAGGGCGGCAAGGGCGTCGGCGGCAAGGGCGATGGCCTCCACCCGGCCCGTCACCTCGCCCGCGAGCTCGTCGAAATGCCGCAGCTCCAGCGCCAGTGCGTGGTCCGCCGCGCGGCTGATCCGGCCCTCGAGTTCGACGAGCTCGGTGGTCGTGAACCGCGCCGCGCTGGCAAGGGTCTGACGGTGGATGAAGAAGCCGTCCTGACCTTCAGGTCCCTTGGCGGCCGCCAGCCTGTCCGCCTCCGCCGGCTTGACCTCGACGTAATAGCCGAGAATGTTGTTGTGGCGGATCTTCAGGGTCCGGAGATTCGCTTCGGACGCGTAACGACGTTGCAGATTGGCGATCAGCCGCCGGCTTTCGTCGCGCAGGGCGCGCGTCTCGTCGAGCTCTACGCGAAAGCCCTTCGCGATGAAGCCCCCGTCGCGGGTCGACGCCGGCAGCTCGGCGGCAAGCGCCTCGCCCAGGAGCTGCACGAGATCCTCGTGATCACCGAGGTTTTGGACGCACGCGCGGATCGCGGCCGGGGGCGGCACCAGCCCGTCCACCTCGAGCGAGGCGCGCAGGGCGGCGGTCTGGGCGAGCCCGTCACGGATGGCGGCGAGGTCCCGGGGGCCGCCGCGGCCCAACATAAGGCGTGAAAGCGACCGCTCGATGTCCGGGCAACGCTTCATCCTCTCGCGCACTTTTTCACGCAGCCCGGCGTTGCCGGCAAAGAACTGAACGGCGTCGAGGCGGCGTCCGATGTCCTCCGCATCGGTCAGGGGCGCGGCGAGCCGGGCGGTCAGCAAACGCGCCCCCGCGCCGGTCACCGTGCGGTCGATGGTGTGAAGCAGGCTTCCCGTGCGCTCGCCGCTCAAGTTCCGGCTGAGTTCCAGGTTGCGCCGGGTCGCGGCGTCGATCTCCATGACCGCGCCCTCATGAAGCCGCCGCGGGGTGCGCAATCTCGGCAGTCTGCCCTTCTGGGTAAGCTCGACGTAGTCGATGAGCGCCCCGGCCGCCGCAAGCTCGGCACGGCCGAAATTGCCGAACGCATCCAGCGCCTTTACCTGGTACACGGCCTCGAGCCGCTTTTTGGCGTTCTCGCTGTCGAACAGGCTGTTGGGTTGGGCCGTGATATCCGATTGCCACTCGGCGAGGCTGCCGGCGAGTTCGGGCCGCTGGAGCAACCGCTCCGGCATCAGGAGCTCGCGCGCCTCCACCCGGGCGAGCGCCGCGGCCACGCGATCGCGGCTGAGCGGCTGCACCTGGAAGTCACCGGTCGACATGTCGAGCCAGGCAAGGGCCAGCTCTCCTTGCGCATCCGCCAGCGCAGCCAGGAAGTTGTTGCGCCGGGCATCGAGCAGCGTCTCCTCGGTGAGCGTCCCCGAGGTGACCAGGCGCACCACCTCGCGCTTGACCAACGATTTGGAGCCGCGCCTTCTCGCCTCCTCCGGATCCTCCACCTGCTCGCACACCGCCACCTTGAAGCCCCGGCGGATGAGCCGGGCGAGGTAGGTTTCGCTGGCATGCACCGGCACCCCGCACATCGGCACGTCCTGGCCTTCATGCTTCGACCGGCGCGTAAGCGTGATGTCAAGCGCCTTCGACGCTTCGACCGCATCCTCGAAAAACAGCTCGTAAAAATCCCCCATGCGGTAGAACAGCAGGCAGTCGGGGTGCGCCCGCTTGATGGCGAGATACTGCGCCATCATGGGGGTCGTCGGGCTTTCGCCCAGGGGCTTTGCCTCCCCCCGCTTCGCGGACGGCGCGCGAGAGCTCGGCCGCGGTACGGTTTCGGAACTTTCCGCGGGGTCCGCCGTCGACCGGGGGTCGATCCCGGCGGGGGTGGCTCGCTCGCTCATGCCGACGGCTGCTCCACTGGCATGCTGGGATGAAAACTTATGCCTCAACCTAGCATATCGCGGGTCATTTTTGCAGCCGCGCCGCCGTTGGGCCCGGGCCGGGGCCCATCATCCCATCTCCACCGGCGAGGCGGGGCCAGGAGGCGGGCAACTTGGCAGGCGCAGGCGCCTCGGGCGGCCCCGAGGCCGGGGGGTTCACGTGCCCGTTAAATCTCCCCGAAAGCAAACTTCCCGCTTGGCAAGTCCAGAAAACGCATTAAGCTCTCACGGAGCGTCCTGCGCCGAGGCAGAGAACACGGCGTGCGGGAAGGCCTGCCATGTGGTTATTCCTCGCGGAAGGGGCCTTGGCGCCCGGGGCAAAGTATGGCTAACGATTCCAGTCACGTCACCGACGAGGAAGCCCTGTTGTTTCACGCTTCGGGGCGGCCCGGCAAAATTGAAATCATTCCGACCAAGCCGTTGACCACCCAGCGGGACCTTTCGCTCGCCTATTCGCCGGGCGTGGCGGCGCCGTGTCTGCGCATCGCCGAGGATCCGTCGCTGGTTTACCAATACACCGCCAAGGGCAATCTGGTGGCGGTCATCTCCAACGGCACCGCGGTGCTGGGCCTCGGGGATCTCGGGGCGCTTGCCTCCAAGCCGGTGATGGAGGGCAAGTCGGTCCTGTTCAAGCGCTTCGCCGATGTGGACGCCATCGACCTCGAGGTCGACACCCGGGACGTGGACGAGTTCGTCAACTGCGTGCGGTTCCTGGGCGCGAGCTTCGGGGGCATCAACCTCGAGGACATCAGGGCGCCGGAATGTTTCATCATCGAGCAGCGCCTGCGCGAGGTCATGGACATTCCCGTCTTCCACGACGACCAGCATGGCACCGCCATCATCGCCGCCGCCGGCCTGATCAACGCCCTCGAGATCACCGGTCGCGAGATGAAGAACATCAAAGTGGTGGTAAACGGCGCCGGCGCCGCGTCCATCGCCTGCGTCGAGCTGATCAAGAAAATGGGCGTGCCCGACGACAACGTGGTGATGTGCGACTCCAAGGGCGTGATCTATCAGGGCCGCACCGACGGGATGAACCAGTGGAAGTCGGCCCATGCGGTGGCGACCGAGGCGCGCACGCTGGCCGAGGCGATGGCAGGCGCGGACGTGTTTTTCGGGCTCTCGATCAAGGGCGCGGTCACCCCCGAGATGGTGGCCTCCATGACCGATAAACCGATCATCTTCGCCATGGCCAACCCGGACCCGGAGATCACGCCGGAAGCCGCCAGGGCCGTCCGCGAGGACGCCATCATCGCCACCGGCCGGTCGGATTATCCCAACCAGGTCAACAACGTGCTGGGTTTCCCCTACATCTTCCGCGGGGCGCTCGACGTGAACGCCAGGACCATCAACGACGAGATGAAGATCGCGGCCGCCGAGGCCCTGGCCGCGCTGGCGCGCGAGGACGTGCCCGACGAGGTGGCCGCGGCTTATGCCGGCACGCGGTTGCGCTACGGCCCCGACTACATCATCCCGGCGCCGTTCGACCCGCGCCTGATCGTCACGGTGCCCCCCGCGGTCGCCAAGGCGGCCTCGGACACCGGTGTCGCCCGCAAACCGATTGCCGATTCCGACACTTACCGGACCGCCCTTTCGGCCCGGCTCGATCCCACCGCCGACAGCCTGCAATTCATCTTCGAGCGGGTCCGCGCCGAGCCCAAGCGCGTGGTCTTCGCCGAAGGCGAGGAGGAAAAGGTCATCCGCGCCGCATTGGCCTTCCGGACCGCGGGTTACGGCGCGCCAATTCTCATCGGCCGCGAGCACGTAATCCTCGAAACCATGAAATCGATGGGGTTGAACAACAGCGGCGATCTCGAGATCCACAACGCGGCCTTGAGCAAGCACAACGAGCGCTATATCGAGCTCCTTTACAAGCGTCTCCAGCGCAGGGGAGTGCTGTACCGCGACTGCCGGCGCATGGTCCATCACGACCGCAACGTGTTCGGCGCCTGCATGGTGGCCGCGGGCGACGCCGACGCCATGGTCACGGGGCTGACCCGCAGCTTCACGGTCTCGTACGAAGAGATCACCCGCGTCCTCGACCCGCGGCAGGGCGAGCGGGTGTTCGGCCTCACCATCCTGCTGGCCCGCGGCAGGACCGTCTTCATCGCCGACACCACCGTCCACGAGGAGCCGAGCATCGAGGAACTTGCCGACATTGCGACGCTGGCTGCCGAAAAGGCGCGGCAAATGGGGCATGAGCCGCGCGTCGCATTGCTCTCCACGTCCAACTTCGGCAACCCCCCGCGGCAAATAGGAAAAAGGATTCGCCAGGCGGTCGATGTTCTCGACGGCCGCAACGTCGATTTCGAATATGACGGCGAGATGTCGGCCGATGTCGCGCTCGACCCCGATTTGCGGGCGCTTTACTACCCCTTCTGCCGCCTGTCGGGACCCGCCAACGTACTGATCATGCCGGCCCTCGATCCCGCCAACATCGCCGCGAAGCTTTTTCAGGCCCTCGGCGGCGGCACCGTCGTCGGGCCGCTGCTGATCGGGCTCGACAAGCCGGCGCAGATCGCGCAGATGGGCGCGACCGTGTCCGACATCGTCAATCTCGCTGCGCTGGCCGCCCACGACGCGCTGCGCTGATCCTCAGGTCGGCTTGGGCGCGGCGCAATTCCGTCTATTGCCCCATCCGACCGAACAGCCGGGGCGCATGCGTTCGCACGGGCAATCGCTCGGCGCCGCATGGGAAGTAAAGAGGCAACGAAAGGGCTTGGTCATCGAGGCGAGTCATGCTGCCTCCAAGTCCGACCCGCAAGCCGCCCCCCAAGTTGGGGGGCGATGACGCGTCTCAGCCGGAAAGCCAAGGCAGCGGGACCGCCGTGAGCGCGAGATAGACCAGGCTCGCGATCAACGCGGTGGCCGGCACCGTGACCAACCATGCCATCACTATCGTGCGCAGGTGGGAACGCCGGACCAGCTTCTTGTGCCGCCACGTCTTCAGCGCCGTCTCGGCCCGTTGGGTCAGATGGGCATAGTGCCATTGCTCCGGCTTCAACGGGGCATCCTTCAGGAGTTCCTCTACGGCGGCGCGCCGCCATTTCATTTCCGAGCGCGCGGTTTCGAACAGCTCGGGCTCCCGCTCGTCGCTGAACAGCTCCCGGATGGCCCGCACCTTGCCGGCCTCGTTCTCCAGGTACTCGCGCAGGAAGCCGACGCCGAAGATGGCGCCGAGTGCGGTATGGGTGGTACTCACCGGCAGGGCCAGGGCGGAGGCGACGATCACCGTAATGGCGGACGAAAGAGCCACGGCGAAGGCGCGCAGCCGGTCGAGCTCGGTGATCTCGCTGCCCACCCGGCGCACCAACTTGCCGCCGTAGAGAGCCAGGCCCGCGGCGAGTCCGACCGTGCCCACCAGCATGACCCACAGGGGGATGGTCACCTCGGCCGCGACTCCGCCCTGGCCGACGCCGTGTACGATGGCGGAGAGCGGGCCGATGGCGTTGGCCACGTCGTTGGAGCCGTGCGCGAAGGACAGCAGCGCGGCGGAGCAAATCAGCGGGATGGTGAAGAGGCGGCTGACATCCTCGCGCGTGTTCTCCATAGTCTTGGCGGCGGCGGCGACCATGGGCCGCACCATGCCGTAGACCAGCCCGAAGCTGGCGAGCGAGACGGCCAAAATCGTCGCGGTGTCCGGCCGCCACACCCGCTTCAGCCCCTTGATAAGCAGGTAGCCGGAGAAAACCGCGGCCATCACGCCGACCAGCACCGGCACCCACCGCTTGGCGGCGGCCACCCGGTCGCGGCGGAACACGATGGCCCACTTGATGCCGGCGAGGAAGGCGGCCGCGATGGCGGCGCCCAGCACCGGCGAGATCACCCAGCTGGCGGCGATCTTGCTCATCACGGTCCAGTCGACGCTGCTCATGCCCGCGGCGCCCAGGCCGGCGCCCAGCACACCCCCCACGATGGAGTGGGTGGTGGAGACCGGCGCCCCCACATATGTGGCGACGTTGATCCAGACGGCGGCGGCGAGCAGGGCCGCCAGCATCAGCCGGACAAAACTGCCGGTGCCGGGGACGGCCTCGGGGTGGATGATGCCCTTGGATATGGTGTCGACCACCTCGCCGCCGGCGGTGAGCGCGCCCATGGTCTCGAACGCCGCCGCGATGGCCAGGGCCCCGGCAAGTGTCAGCGCGCCCGAGCCCACCGCGGGGCCCACGTTGTTGGCCACGTCGTTGGCGCCGATATTCAAGGCCATATAAGCGCCGACCACACCGGCCAGGACAACCACCAGCGCATGCGCCGCCCCCGCCATCTCGATCATCACATAGACGGCGGTGCCGATCAGGAGGAGCGCCCCGGCCGCCAGGTGGCGCGCAGACGTTCCACCTGGTTCGGGTATCCCTGGAAGCTTGTCCGGACCTTCGTACTCTACCGTCAACTTAACCGACCTTTCCCATGTAGCACGGGTGCGCAGCTAATCTGTTGCATCCATCCGCCTCGGCGCAAAGCGTGAGGGGAATGAGGCCCCTCGCGGCGATGCCGCCGGGGGTGGCCAGCCCACGGCGAAGAAAGGTGCGACGGGTGATCACGGGGGCACTGACTCCTTCAGCGGGCTTGGAGCAACCGGCGGAGGCGGACTCGACGGGTCGCCAAAATTGTCAACAGGCGTGAGCCGCGAGTCTTCGTGCGTAATTCTGCAGCGGCTTCGGGAACGCTCAGGGAGGGCCTCCCAGGATGGAGCGGTATGTTTGCGCGGCGTCCGCGTCGAAACAGCAGAAGACGACCTGATCAAAGCTCTCGTTCGACGCGAAAAATTCCTTCACCGTATCGACCGCGATGCGCGCGGCGCGCTCGAGCGGAAAGCGATAGGCGCCGGTGCTGATGGAGGGAAAGGCGATGGTGCGAACCCCGTTCTGCTTCGCAAGCTCGAGGGCGTTGCGATAGCAGTTCCGAAGCAGCCGGTCCTCGTCCGCCGTGCCACCGTGCCACACCGGCCCCACCGTATGAATGACCCATTTTGCCGGCAGTTCATATCCCTTGGTGATCTTCGCCTCACCGGTTGCACAGCCCCCGAGCGTGCGGCATTCCTCGAGCAGTTCCGGCCCCGCGGCCCGGTGGATGGCGCCGTCGACCCCGCCGCCGCCGAGCAGCGTGGTGTTGGCCGCGTTCACGATGGCATCGAGCGCAAGGCTGGTGATGTCGCCCTCGACGACGCCGACCTTCTCCGTCACCTGCGCCTCTCTTTCCTGGCCGCAATCCCTATTCAGGCGGAGAGCGCCCGATCACGCGGACAATAATCGAGCCCAAGGGCGCTCGCCACCGCTTTGTGCGTGATGCGGCCGTGATGAACGTTAAGCCCCGCCAGGAGGTGCGGGTCTTCCTCCATGGCCCGCCGAGGCCCCTTGTCCGCCAGCGCGACGATAAAGGGCAGGGTGGCGTTGCCAAGGGCAAAGGTGGAGGTGCGCGCCACCGCGCCGGGCATGTTGGTCACGCAGTAGTGCACGACCCCGTCGACCACGTAGATTGGATCGGCATGGGTGGTGGGGCGGCTGGTCTCGAAACAGCCGCCCTGGTCGATCGAGACATCGACGACGACCGAGCCTGGCCGCATGCGCGAGATCATCTCGCGCGTCACGAGCCTCGGCGCGGCGGCGCCCGGGACCAGCACGGCGCCGATCACGAGATCGGCATCGAGGACATGATGCTCCACCGTCTCGGCATTGGACTGGACGGTGTCGAGCCTCCCGCCGAAGCGCATCTCGAGCGCGCGCAAGCGCCCCACCGTCTTGTTCAGCACGGTGACCCGGGCGCCGAGGCCCATGGCCATGCGGGCGGCCTCCGTGCCGACCACGCCGGCGCCGAGGATCACCACCTTGCCGGGCGCAACGCCCGGAACGCCGCCCAAAAGCACGCCCCCACCGCCCTGCGCCTTCTCCAGGCAGTGGGCGCCGACTTGCACCGACATTCGGCCCGCCACCTCGCTCATGGGCGAGAGCAGCGGCAGTCGCCCGTGCTCATCGGTCACGGTTTCATAGGCAATGGCAACCGAGCCCGCGTCCATCAGCCCCTTGGCCTGATCGGGATCGGCGGCGAGGTGAAGGTAGGTGAACAGCGCCTGGCCCTCGCGCAACATCTTGTATTCTTGCGCTTGAGGCTCCTTGACCTTGACGATCATCTCGGCGGCCTCGAAGACCTCGGCCGCGGATGCGGCGATCGCGGCGCCCGCCGCCTCGTAATCGGCGTTCGCCAATCCGATCCCTTCCCCGGCCCCGGTCTCGACCACGACTTCATGCTCGCGCCCGACGAGCTCGCGCACGCCGGCCGGGACCATGGCGACGCGGTACTCGTGGGTCTTGATCTCCTTGGGCACTCCTATCAGCATGATCGCTCTCCTCCGCGTCTAAACCCGAATGGTGGCGCATCATCCACAATAACACCGCAAGGCCCGGCAAGGCACAACCGGTGGAGGCGACGAAAAACCAGAACCAGCCGAGCTGTTCCGCCAACCACCCGCCGCCCGCGGCGAACACCGTTCGCCCCACCGCCGCGAGGGAGGAGAACAGCGCGTATTGGGTGGCGGTAAATTCGAAACTGCAGAGCCGCGAGATGTAGGCGACGAAGGCCACGGTCCCCATGCCGCCCGACAGGTTCTCGATGCCGATGGTGGCGGTGAGGAAGCCGAGATCGGCACCCACCAGGGCCTGGGCCGCGAACATCAGATTGGACAGCATTTGCAACATTCCGCACCAAAGAAGTGCGGACAGAATCCCGATGCGGGCGACGATGACACCGCCGATGACGGCCCCGGTCAGCGTCGCGATAAGGCCGAACGCCTTGGTGATGGTGCCGATTTCCGTCAGTGAGAAACCGATCTGGATATAAAACGGGTTGGACATCACGCCGGCAACCGCGTCCCCCAGCTTGTAAAGGACGATGAAGACCAAAATCACGGCCCATCCGGGGCGGGTAAGAAAATCGGCGAAGGGGTCGATCACGTGATCTTGCATCCAGGCGGCGATGGATACCGCGCCGGGTGATGCAGCGCCCGCCACCGAACCCGCACGCGGGTGCGGTTCGCGGGCCAGCAGCACGGCGACCAGGCCCACCCCCATGCCGATCCCCATGATCTGGTACGCCATGGCCCAGCCGAAGGCATCGGCGATCAAAAGGGCGCCGGCGCCAGAGACCAGCATCCCCATTCGGTAGCCCAAAATGACCGCGCCGGCGCCGGCGCCTTGTTCCCGTTCGACCAGGATCTCCACCCGGAATGCATCGATGACGATGTCCTGGGTTGCCGACAGGAAAGCAAGGGTGAAGGCGAGGGCCGCGACGACGGCAATCCCGGTCTTGGGATCGGTGTTGCCCAGCGCGATGATGGCGATAGCCACGGCCACCTGGGAAGCCACCATCCAGCCTCGCCGGCGCCCGAGCCGCCGCGTGAGCCAGGGGATCGAGATACCGTCGATGATCGGCGACCATAGGAATTTGAGGATATAGGGGAGGGCCACCGGGGCGAAAAGTCCGATGGTGGTGAGGCTGATGCCTTCCGTCGCGAGCCAGGTGAGCAGGGTCGAGGCCGACAGCGCCAGCGGCAGGCCGCTGGAAAATCCCAGCACCAGGATCAGGGCCATGCGCCGGTCCCGGTAGACGGCGGCGGCTTCGATCCAGCGATTGGTCATGCCGTGTTTACCCCCCGCCTGTGGCGAAACCGGTGCGATTGCTTCCGGTCATCCCAGCACCGGCGCCACAAGCGCCTTCAAATCCGCCTCCGGGCGGGCGCCGAAATGGCTGATGACCTCGGCCGCGGCGATCGACCCGATGCGCCCGCAGCTGGCGAGGTCGTGACCCCGGGTCAGGCCATAGAGGAAGCCGCTGGCATAGAGGTCTCCCGCGCCCGTGGTGTCGGCCACCCGGTCGGCGGGTTCCGCGTCGATGACGTGAACCTCGTCACCCGAAAGCACGA
>CBESNX010000037.1:0-11037 GCA_965531025.1 uncultured bacterium | reverse complement strand
AGGCGGCGGTCATCGCCGCCCCGGCGGCGCTGGATGTCGCCGCGGCCGAGGCGGCGGTTGCAGCCGCCCAGGCGGCGGTTACAGCCGCCCAGGCGGCGCTGGACGCCGCGGTGGCGGGTATTGACGCGACGGCGACCACGGCGGACCTGGCTGCCCAGGCGGCGCTGGACGCCGCGGTGGCGGGTATTAACGCGACGGCGACCACGGCGGCCGAGGCGGACCTGGCCGCGGCCGAGCAGGCCCAGGCCGACGCCCAGGCCGCGCTCGACCAGACGATCGAGGACGCCAAGCCAGGCCTGGGGCCCGACAACAGCTGGGCCACCGTGGATCTCGACCTCAACGGCGACGGCGTCGTCAATTCCCTGGACCTCGACGACCCCGACCCACTGCCTTAGGCGCCCATTGATACAAGACCGGGGGCGGGGCCGTAACGGCCCCGCCCCCTCCATTGTTAACTCTCGAATAAGCCTTTGAATGTCATACTGGGGCCATGAAACGCCTCGGTGTCAGCGCCGCCCTCGCGACGGGCCTCGTCGTCGCGGCCTGCGCGCAATTCGAACCGCTAAACCAGACGCTGTCCGCGGAATACGAGACGCTGTCCGCGAAGATTTCCAATTGGTCGGGTGAACCGTCCGAGCCGCTTCATTCGCGCATGTCCGAGGAGGACGAGCGCCTGGCCGCGGCAACCGTTCAGGACGCCCTCGAGACCGGGCTCGACAACGCCACCCGGAGGTGGTCGAACAAGCGCAGCGGCATTTCGGGAAAGGTCACGCCGGTCAAGACCTTCATGACCGACGCCGGCGTGTTCTGCCGCGACTATCGCGAGACGGTCTCCCTCGGCGCCGCCGAGGGGTCCTCCCTGAAGACGGCCTGCCGCGAGGAGGGCGGCGTCTGGCGCCCGGTCAACTGAGCCGTCCGCGGCCCTGACCGCCGCCGTCTCCGGGGCTTCCCCCGGTTGGCCGCGATCTTGGCCGCCCGCCGGACGCGCCGGAGGACGCGCCTCCGGGAGAGGGATTGCGGTCCGCCTCGCCCGTTCCCGGCGCGCCGCCTCCGCGGCATCGGGGCGCGCCTTGCCTCTCGGATGCCTTCCCGGCATGGCTCACGCCCGTTCCCGCCCCGGTAACGCCGGCGTCGCGCAACGCGCCCCTTTGCGGCTTCGACGGTTGAAAGCGGGGCGGCGGCGCTCCATACTCAGTATCGATCGCTGCAACCAACGGGCTTCTCATGTCTGTGATCGTAAACGGCGAGGAGCGCGCCCTGACGGCGCCCCAGACGGTCGACGACCTGCTCGAGTCGTTGGGCGTCGATGCGCGCAAGGTCGCCGTCGAGCTCAACCTGGAGATCGTGCCGCGCTCGGCCTATGGCGACACGACGGTGGCCGACGGCGACCGCCTGGAAATCGTTCACTTCATCGGCGGCGGCGCGCACGATTTGGTGCGTGCCGATCCCAAGCCCGCCACGGATTCCTGGGAGGTCGCCGGCAGGCGCCATACCTCCCGGCTTGTGGTGGGCACCGGCAAGTACAAGGATTTCGAGGAAACCGCCCGGGCCATCGAGGCTTCGGGCGCCGAAATCGTGACCGTGGCCGTGCGGCGGGTCAACATCTCCGACCCGTCGGCGCCGATGCTGGTGGATTACGTCGATCCCAAGAAGTACACCTACCTTCCCAACACGGCGGGCTGTTACACGGCCGAGGACGCCGTGCGCACGCTCAGGCTCGCGCGCGAGGCGAGCGGCTGGGACCTGGTCAAGCTCGAGGTCCTGGGCGATGAGAAGACCCTTTACCCGGACATGCCCGAAACCTTGAAGGCGGCGGAAGCCCTGGTCAAGGAGGGCTTCAAGGTCATGGCCTACTGCACCGACGACCCGATCCAGGCCGTGCGCCTGGAGCAAACGGGGTGCGTCGCCATCATGCCCCTGGCCGCGCCCATCGGCTCGGGTCTCGGCATCCAGAACGCGATCAACGTCCGCCTCATCGTCGAACGAATCACGGTGCCGGTGCTGGTCGACGCCGGCGTCGGCACGGCCTCGGACGCGACGATCGCGATGGAGCTCGGCTGCGACGCGGTGCTGACGAACACCGCCATCGCCGAAGCCAAGGACCCCATCGCCATGGCCCGGGCGATGAAGCTTGCGGTGGAATCGGGCCGTCTCGCCTATCTCGCGGGGCGCATGCGGAAAAAGCGCTACGCCGACCCCTCGTCCCCCTTGGCCGGGCTCATCTGACGCTTGCGCGATGAGCGACAAGACCGCCCGGTTCCTGGCCGAACGGCGAAGCCATCGCCAAGACCATGACCCGCCATTTCGGCAACGGCCCGCCGGAGATGATCCTGGAGCCGGGCCGCGGCATCGCCGGCGACGCCGGCGTGATCGAGGTTGGTGCTGATTTCGCGTAAATCCCACGACGAGGTCGACATCCTTTACGGGGACGCCGGCTATCGGCTGCCGCTCGACCTCGAGGTCGGGGACAGGATCGAGAGGTTGAGCGCGGGGGCCTACACCACCACCCATGTGTCGGTTCGCTTCAACGGTTTTCCGCCGCTCGAGGATTATTACATCTGAGGAGAGTCCGGTCCGGGCATCCTCATGGCCCGGAGGCATCGAGGGGCGCTCCTTCCGCCGGTGCGGCGGGGCCGGAAGGGGGGCCAATTGCCATGCGCACCTGTAAGGACAATCGAACCGGGAGCAGGACCATGAAGCTTTATGGTTATTTCCGTTCCTCGGCAAGCTTTCGCGTCCGCATCGCGCTCAATCTCAAGAACGTCTCCTACGATGCTGAATTCATTCATTTAACTCGGGGCGGGGGAGAGCAATTCGCGTCCGCGTTTGAGGCCGTGAACCCGCAATCCCTGGTGCCGGTGCTGGAGGACGGCGGCACGCTCATCCCCCAGTCCCTGGCCATCCTGGAGTATCTCGAGGAAACCCATCCGATCCCGCCTCTCTTGCCGCCGTCCGCGGCCGAGCGCGCCCGCGTCCGGGCCTTGGCCCAGCTCGTCGCCTGCGACATTCATCCGCTGCAAAACCTCCGGGTGCTGAAATTCCTGAAGGAGGATTTGGGACGCGGTCGAGACGACAGGCTTCGCTGGTGCCGTCACTGGATCGCCCTGGGGCTCGCGGCCGTCGAGAAGCTGCTGGACGGTCACCCGGCGGCCGGCACGTTCTGCCACGGCGAGAGGCCCACCCTCGCCGATATCTGCCTGGTGCCCCAGATCTTCAACGCCAGGCGCTTTGATTGCGATCTTTCCGGCTATCCCGCGGTCATGGGGGTGTTCGACGCCTGCATGGCCCTGCCGGCCTTCGATAAGGCGCAACCGTCCAGACAGCCGGACGCGGAGTAACGGCAAAGCCCGGGCCGGTTGTCGGATAAACCTGCGCCTGAGCGTACCACCGGGCGCCGGCCTCGCCAAAGGCGCCTTTGGTTGCTAGTTCTTTTTCTTGGCCGCCTGCTTGATGTCCTCGGCCCGCAGCCAGCCCGAAGAGCCGCGCCCGAGCAGCTTCGCGGCGCGGCGCGCCTGTCGGCCCGCTTCCTTCTTGTTGTCCCGCGCCATGGCCGCTTCCGCCTGGGCCAGGGCGCTCATGCCGAGGCGCCCGTCGCGGCCATAGGCGACGGCAAGCTGGCTCCAGGCGAAGGCGTATTCCGCGTCGAGGCGCGTCGCCTCCTTGAGGTGGGCAAGCGCGTCCTTCACCAGAGCAGGATCGTTGCGCTCGAGCTGGACGCGCGCCAGAGCGACGCGCAACAACGCGGCATCCGGCAGCAGATCGACCGCCCTGGCGTAGGGGCCGAGGGCTTCGGCGCCGCGGCCGTTCTCGAACAGGATTTGGCCCTTGAGCTCATGGAAATACGGATCTTCCGGACGTTCGGCGATCAGCCCGTCGATCAGGGGCAGGGCCTTGGCGAGGTCGGGAATGCGATAGTAGGCGATGGCGCGCGCGTAACGCGCCTCCAGGCTGCCATTTCCGCTTTTGTAGCGTTTCAGGGTCCGGCTCGGCGGCGAGAGAAAGCCGAACAGCTTGGCGCGCATGCGCCGGTGCATCCCAGCGAACTCGGGACGCACCGGAACGTCGGAGAAGCGGGAGCCGGCGACGTGGTTGCGCACCTGCTCGATACGGTCGCGGGTGAGCGGGTGGGTCCGCACGTACGGGGATTGGCGGTCGACGACGAGCAGTTCCTCATCCTTCAGAACCGTGAGAAACTCCATCATCCCGCGGGCCGACTGGCCGGTGCGATCGAGGAAGGAAAGCGCGGCCTGGTCCGCGGCCGATTCCTCGACCCGGCTGAAGCGCAGCAGAGTCTGCTGCGCGAGCCCCGTTCCGCCCAATATGATCGCTTTGCCCGCGTCCGGGTTTAGAGCCGACGCGGCGGTTCCGAGAATCATGGCGATCAGGGCGGTCCTTGAAGCGTTCCTGATCCGGTTGGAGAAACGGGCGAGATGCCCCCCCGCGATATGCCCGGTTTCATGGGCGATCACCCCGATCAACTGGCCCGCATCGCCGGACGTCGTCAACAGACCGGTATGGATGAACAGATTCATGCCGCCGGCGACGAACGCGTTCAGGGCGTCGTCTCCGACGATGATGATATTGACGTCCGCGGCGTTCAGGCCGGCCGCCTCAAACACTGGCGTGGCGTAGGCGCGGATGGTATTTTCGATCTCGGCGTCGCGGATGCGCCGTCGTGGTTCGGCGTCGGCGGGAGCGACCGACGCGACCGCTACGGCGCTCAGCAACACGGAAGCGGCCAAGATGTTTATGGGTTTGAGCACATTCAAGATTCCGTCCCGTTGCACTCTACGTAGGCATGCCAGCCCGTGGCGTCAATCCGCGGCCGTTCTTATGCTCGCAACGGGCGCGCTTGGCGGCTGCTCCTCCGAAGGGCCGGAGCTGGGCACGGTCGGGCATGTGCAGGGTTTCCTGGGCGGGGTCGCCGCGGACGAACCGCGGGCCGTGCTCGTCGCCCGGGATGTTCTGTCCGCCGGCGGCACCGCGACGGATGCGGCGGTCGCCCTTTACTTCGCGCTGTCGGTGACGCTGCCGTCCGCGGCGAGTCTCGGTGGCGGGGGGACGTGTGTCGTTTTCGACCAGAAATCCGAGCGCGTCGAAGCGCTCGATTTCATGGCCCCGGCGGGCGCGGGCGCGGGGCGGCCCGGCGCGGTTCCCCGAAATCCCCGGGCGATGTTTGCGCTGCACGCGAAGTACGGGCGGTTGCGCTGGGCGCAGCTGGTGGCGCCGGCGGAGAAACTGGCCCGTTTCGGCAGTCCGGTGTCGCGGGCCCTGGCGCGGCACCTCGCTGCCGCCGGCTCCTTGTTGGCCGACAGGGAAGGCCGGCGCGTCTTTGCCGGCTCCGACGGCGGGCCGGTGCGGGAAGGCGACATCATCGAACAGCTCGATCTTGCCGCGGTGCTGAGCATCCTGCGACGGGCGCCGGGACAGTTCTACACAGGGCCGTTCGCCCGCCAACTGGTGAAGGCGGTAAGACAGGCAGGCGGATCGCTCACCATTGAGGAGCTTAGAAGCTTCGCCCCGCAGTGGAAGGAAACCCTCGCCGTCGAGTTCGGCAACCTGACGGCCCACTTCGCCCCGACGCCGGCCGGCCTGACGGCGGCCCAGATGTGGGCGGCATTGACGCAAAACCGGCGCTATCGAAGGGAGGATGAGGACGCACGGCCCCACCTGTTCGCGGAGGTCGCCATGCGCGCCTTTGCCGACCGTGGCCGCTGGTTCGGGCCCCTGGGCGGCGCTTTGGCGCCGCTTGGGGACCGCGTCTCTTCCCGGGGCGTGCGGGAATTGATGGCGGGCTATCGAAGCGACCGCCACACGCCTGCGCGGACCCTGAGGGCGGCCCCGGTCCAGCGCCCGGAAAACCACGCCGCCGCGAGCTTCGTCGTCGCCGACCGGGACAGGCAGGCCGTTGCCTGCGTCTTTACCTTGAACAACCTGTTTGGCGCCGGGCGCATCACGCCGGGGACCGGCATGGTGCTTCCCGCGGCGCCCCCTCACGGAGGGCTGGGCGCCTCGGCGCTGGCGTCGATGCTGGTGATCAACCAGAATTTGTACCAGTTATTTTTCGTGGCCGCGGCTTCCGGCGGCGCGGCGGCGCCGACGGCCATGGTTCATGTGGCGCTTCGTGTCCTGGTCGAAAAATTGACCCTCGAGGCGGCGATGTCCAGCAGGCGCCTGCATCACGGCGGGGCCCCCGACCAGGTGTTCCACGAGCGGGGCGAAAGCCCGGAAAAGCTCGCGGCGCTCGCCCGGCGCGGGCACCGCACCGTCGAGACGCCGGCATTGGGCCAGGTGAACGCCTTTTCGTGCCCGCGGGGGCTGGAATCCGAAGAGAGCCTGTGTCAGGTCAAGGCCGATCCGCGCGGTTTCGGTCTTGACCAGCAGGAGTGAGGTCCGACATGGCGCTCAAGGTCGCCCAACGGGGCCTGATCCCGCCCTTCATTGCCATGGAGGTGATGCGCGCCGCCAACGAGCGCGCCGCAAAGGGCGACGACGTCTTGCATCTGGAGGTCGGTCAGCCGGGAACCGGCGCGCCCCGCGCGGTGATCGAGGCGGCCAAGGCGGCGCTGCAATCGCATACCCTCGGCTACACCGAGGCGCTGGGGCTGCCCGCCCTGCGCCGCCGTATCGCCCGCCATTACAAGCAGCGCTACGGCGTCGAAGTGGACCCCGCGCGGGTGGTCGTCACCACCGGCTCGTCCGGGGCTTTCCTGTTGAGTTTCCTTTCCGCCTTCGCGGCCGGGGACAGGGTCGCGCTTGCCGATCCCAGCTATCCCGCCTACCGCAATATCCTGCGTGCCCTGGGGGTGACGCCGGTGACCTTGCCCACCGGCGTAGAGACGCGCTTCCAGCCGACGGTGGAACTGCTCGAGCGGGCCGATGGCCCTCTCGACGGTCTGATCGTCGCCAGCCCGTCGAACCCGGCGGGCACCATGCTGAGCGAGTCCGAGCTTCGCGCGCTTGCGGGATATTGCGCCGAGCAGGGCATTCGTCTGATCTCGGACGAAATCTATCACGGCATCACCTATGAGCGGCTTGCGGCCACGGTGCTTGCGATCACCGACGACGCCATCATCGTGAACAGCTTTTCCAAGTACTTCTCGATGACCGGCTGGCGGCTGGGCTGGATGGTGGTTCCGGAGGACCTCGCCCGCGCGATCGAGTGCCTGGCGCAGAACCTGTTCATCTCGCCGCCGACCCTGTCCCAGCACGCGGCCATCGCGGTGTTCGATTGCCGCGACGAGCTCGATGCCAACGTCGCCCGCTATGGCGAGAACCGCGCTTTATTGCTGGGGGAATTGCCCGCGTGCGGATTCGACCGCTTGGCCCCCGCCGACGGCGCCTTTTACCTCTATGCCGATGTCGCCGCCGGCGGCGCGCGACTAAGCGATGACAGCGAAGAGCTGTGCCGGCGCATGCTGGCGGAAACCGGCGTGGCCACCACGCCGGGCATCGACTTCGACGAGAACCGGGGCCACGGATACCTTCGTTTTTCCTACGCGGGATCCACCGAGGACATCGCGGAAGCGGCGCGCCGGCTGCGATCCTGGCGGTCCTGAACCCCGGCGCTCAAGCGATTTCCAGCAAACGGTCCCGGAGCCGGGGCCTCATTCCATCAGGCGCTGCCACCAGCCCCTGCGCTTCGGCCTTGCCGGACCCTCGGCCTCGATTCCGCCGGCTTCGTCGGCCCCGTCGCCTTTGCCCATCTGCTCGGCCCCGTCGCCTTTGCTCATCTCTTCCGTTGCGGCGTCGGCCGCGCCTTCGGCGGCACGTGCCGCTTGCTGTTGGGCCCAGGGCGGGGCCGCCTCGGCGGCCTCGATAGCGGGTTTCGAGGCGCGCCTTCGCGCCGTGCGCCGTCTGCGCGCGGCGGCGGGTTTGTCCGTTGCCTTGATGTCCTCACCCGGCGCCTCGTCACCGCGCGCCTTGTCACCGGAAGCCGCGGGCTTGCCGGCTTTGGCCCGCCGCCGGCGTTTGGGCTTGGCCGCCGGTGCCTTGGCGTCGGCAAACGTGTCCGGTTCATCAAAGGGCGGCGGTGGTGCATCGGCGGCCATCTCTCCGTCTCCTGCCGGGGAGGCCTCGGCGGAGGCGGCCCTGAAAGACCCGCGCCGGAGCGAGGCCTCGGCGGGGGCGTCCTCGCCGGTCGTCGCGAGGGTGGCTTGGCCCCCCTCCTCGGCAGGCGCGGCCTCCGCTTCATCGACGGTCGGAGCCGCTGCCGCGTCCTTTTTGCGCGCTCTGCGGCGCCCGCCCCGTTTGCCGCGGCGCCGGCGCTTGCGGACAGACGGTTCCTCGGCGGCGGATTCGCCTCGCGCCGTGGCAAGCTCGGCAGCCTCGTCGGCTTTCTCTTCTTCCGTCTCGGCCTCGGCGGGGCGCGCGCCCGCGTCCTCCTCCGGCCGTTTGGGGCGCCGTCTGCGGGTCTGGCGCCGGCGCTCGGCCGTGCCTTCGCCTCCGGCCGCGCCCTCCGTTACCACGCTTGCGGCCGCCCTTCCGGGGCCCGCCATGGCTCCCTCGGAACCGATCGCCTGGGTCCCTTCCTTGCCCTTATCACCCGGCGCCGGCGCCCTCAAACGATCGAGCTGGAAGTGGGGCGGAACGAGGCTGTCATCGGCCACGATAAAGACCTGGAAATTGTAACGCGCCTCGATGTCCGTGAGCATGGCGCGCTTCTGGTTGAAGATATAAAGCGCCACGTCGGTCGGGATCGTGAGGGAAAGATGGGCGCTGCGCTGGCGGATGCCTTCTTCCTCGATCGCCCGGAGCACATGCAGCGCCATCGATTCGGTCGAGCGGATGTGCCCGGTCCCGCCGCAGTGGGGGCAGCGCTGGGTGCTCGCCTCGAGCAAGCTCGGACGCAACCTCTGGCGCGACAGCTCAAGCAGGCCAAAGGGGCTGATCTTGCCGATCTGGATGCGGGCGCGGTCGGCCTGCATGGCTTCCTTCAGGCGCTTTTCGACCATGTGCTGGTTCCTCGAGCCCGTCATGTCGATGAAGTCGATGACGATGAGCCCGGCAAGATCCCGGAGCCTCAATTGGCGCGCGATTTCCTGCGCCGCCTCGAGGTTGGTCTTGTACGCCGTCTCCTCGATGTTGCGTTCCTTGGTGGCGCGCCCCGAGTTGACGTCAATGGCGACCAGCGCCTCCGTGGAGTCGATGACGATGTAGCTGCCCGACTTCAAATGAACCATCGGGCTGTGCATGGCATCCAACTGGCTTTCCACTTGGTAGTGGTGGAACAGCGGGATCGAAGGGTCGCCGGAGAGCTTGACCTTCTTGGCGTGACTCGGCAGCAGCATGCGCATGAAGTCCTTGGCCGTACGGTAGCCCTCCTCGCCCTCGACCAGCACTTCGTCGATGTCCTTGGTGTAGAGGTCGCGGATCGAGCGCTTGATCAGATTGGCTTCCTCGTACACGAGCGTCGGGGCGATGGACTTGAGCGTCAGTTCCCGCACGCTGTCCCAGAGCCGGAGCAGATACTCGGTGTCACGCTTCGTTTCGGCCTTGCTGCGCTCGACGGCGACGGTGCGCAGGATGACCGCCATCCCCTCGGGCAGGCTGAGCTCGTCGAGGATGCCTTTGAGCCGCTTGCGGTCGGCCGGATTGGCGATCTTGCGCGAAATGCCGCCCTGGCGGGGGGAGTTGGGCATCAGAACGCAGTACCGGCCGGCAAGGGAGAGATAGGTGGTGAGCGCCGCGCCCTTGTTGCCCCTTTCCTCCTTGACCACCTGGACGAGCAGGATCTGGCGGCGCTTGATAACCTCCTGGACTCTGTAGCGTTGCCGGGCCCGCCGTTCGCGCCGGCGCGCGGCCTCCTCGATTTCCTCATCATCGTCCCCGCCGACGATCTCGTAGTCGCCCTTCTTGAGGCCAACGCCGGGCGCGTCGTCTTCACGGTCGACGTAGGAAAGTCCCGCTTGCTCGTTTGATGCGCCGTGGCCTTCCGCCAATTCAGGGTCGAGGATCTCGCCGCCGCCCTCGGCGGCGCCTTCCGGCACGTCTTCCGGCGGCGGGACATCCCTGTCCACGGGGTTGTCCGGTCCGGCGTAGCCGCGGTCGATGTCGAATGGGTCGGTGTCCAGAGTTTCGGCGGCGACGGGCGAAGGCCCTTGCGGCTCACCCGGCCCGGGTTCTACCGCTTCCGCCTCGATGGCGTCGGGTTCGGCGGCTTCGGCAAGCTCCGCCTGCTCGGCCAGGAGCGCCTTCTTATCGGCGATGGGAATTTGATAGTAATCGGGATGGATTTCGCCGAAGGCGAGGAATCCGTGGCGCTTGCCGCCGAAATCGACGAACACGGCCTGGAGCGACGGTTCTACCCGGACGACTTTGGCAAGGTAGATATTGCCTTTGAGTTGCTTCTTGGTGGAGGTTTCAAAATCGAATTCTTCGAGGTGATTTCCGCTTGTGACGACCACCCGGGTTTCCTCCGGATGGGTCGCGTCAATCAGCATGCGTTTGACCATATAGCCTATGACCTCAAGACGCTGCAGCAACGGCCCGCATCTCGAGCGGACGGCGCTGCGTCATTTGTTCCAGCGAAGCCGCCGGCGCCTCTTCTCGACCCGCCGGGCGACGCAAAACCGAGAGACCGTGGCGGGGAGACCCGAGGCGGCCAGGTCCCGGCGTTGCCGGGGCCGGCTTCAGGGTTCCTTCAATTCCTCCGTATGGCCTTGAGCGCAGGGCGCGGCCGCCTGCGGTCCTGAGCCCGCGCGATTCGGGCCGCCAAGCGCTGCGCCGCCGTTCCTCAACATCCAGGATCGGCTGACCGGAGGGGTTACAATTTTGTTACAATTTATAACATAGTCTCAGTCCCCGGTTTCGACAATCAGATAATGTGCGGGCAGATAATGTGCGGGGACGACTCCTGTGCATGGGATCGCTGACGTTTGGCGCAATGTGCCCGCGGGGTTTGGACATGGCTTCAACGGGAAGGGAGGAAAGGTGGATTTTTGATTGATGGATTCGGGGCGTTGGCGGTATATCTGGTAATGTTAAGGTAAACAACCGCAATATGTGCCGATACCTTAAGATCCTCCCTTTGCTCCT
>CBESNX010000036.1:0-11046 GCA_965531025.1 uncultured bacterium | reverse complement strand
GGTCCGCCCAGGCCTCGGCGCCCTGGGTCTCAGCCGCGCCGGGCGAGGTCCTCGATCATCGCCGCGAGGAAACGGGCCGCTTCGCCGCCGGTCACGACCCTGTGGTCGAAGGTCAAAGAAAGCGGCATCATGCGTCGTACCGCCGGCTTGCCTTCCGCCGCGCAGAGGCGCGCCGCGATGCGGCCGGCGCCGATGATCGCCACCTGCGGCGGCACCACGACGAGGGCGGCGGACCGCCCGGCTCCGAACATGCCGAAATTGGACAGGGTGATGGTGGCGCCCCTGAGCTCCGCGACGGGGATCTGGCGCGCCGCCGCGTCCTTCTTGAGGGCATCGAGGCCGCGCCTTAAGTTCGCCTCGTCCCGGTTTCCGACATCGCGCATGATGGGCACGAACAGCCCATCCTGGGTATCGACCGCGATGCCGAGATCGATCTTCGTAAGCAGCCGCCGGCTGGCGTCGCGACTGTCGTACCAAACATTGAGCGCGGGCTCGTCCCTGCAGCCGGCAACGATCGCCTGGATCAGCCGGACGGTCACGTCCGTGGCCCCGGGCCAGGCCTCGACGTCCGCCTCGTCGTAGATCGTGGCCGGCGCGGCCTCGCTGTGGGCCTGCGCCATCTTCTGGGCCATGGCCCGCCGGACGCCGCGCAACGGCTCGGGCGGTCCGACCTCCGAGAAGACCCGCGCCACGCGCTTGACGTCCTCGGCCGTGATCGAACCACCGGACCCGCTGGGGTCGACGGCGGCGAGATCGACGTTGAGCTTGCGGGCCAAGGCGCGCACGGCGGGCGTCGCCTTCACCTTGGCGCGCCCGGCGCGTTCCTGCTCGACCGTCTCGTCGATGCGCTTCTGTTCGTCCGGCATCTCGCCGACCACGGTCCCGGCATCGGCTTTTCCGCCTTCGTCGAAGTCGACCAGCGGCGCGCCGACCTTCACGACCTCGCCAGGCTTCGCGTAGAGCTTGGCGATACGGCCCTCGTAGGGAGAGGGAACTTCGACCACGGCCTTGTCGGTCTCGACCGAGACAAGCGGCTGGTCGGCGACCACATTGTCCCCGACCTCGACGCGCCAGCCGACGATCTCGGCTTCATGGAGGCCTTCCCCCAGGTCGGGGAGCGTGAACCTCTTCATGCAAACGCGACGGCCCGCCGGGCCGCCTCGAGTATGCGCGCCTCGTCGGGCATGTAAAAGTCTTCCAGCCGGGGCAGCGGCACCACCGTGTCGTAGCCGGCGACCCGCGCGATGGGAGCCTGCAGCGACAACAGGCCGTGCTCCGCGACCTGGGCCGAGATTTCCGCCCCGAATCCCGCCGTGAGCGCGGCCTCGTGCACGATGACCAGGCGGCCGGTCCTCTCGACCGACGCGAGGATGGTCTGCGTATCCAGCGGCTTCAAGGTGGCGACGTCGATGACCTCGGCCGAGATCCCCTCTTCCGCCAAGGCTTCGGCGGCGGTGAGCGTCTCCTTGACCATCGCCCCCCAGCTTACCAGAGTGAGGTCGCTTCCCTCCCGGAGTGTGAAGCAGACATCGAGCGGCAGAGCTTCGCCGTCGTCGGTCACGTCCTCCCGCAGCGCGCGGTAAAGCCGCGTGGGCTCGAGGAAGACCACGGGATCGGGATCGCGGATCGCCGCCAACAGGAGACCGTAGGTCCTGGCCGGCGACGACGGGATGACGACCCGCACGCCCGGGATGTGCGCGAACATCGCTTCCGTGCTTTCCGAATGGTGTTCCGGCGCATGGATGCCCGCGCCCATCGGCGCGCGCATCACGATGGGGCAGCTCAGTCTGCCGCGCGTGCGGTTGCGCAGGCGGCTCGCGTGGTTCACCAACTGGTCGATCGCCGGGTAGATGAACCCCATGAACTGGAACTCGGCCACGGGCCGCATGCCCTCCGCCGCCATGCCGATCGACATGCCGGCGATGACCGTTTCGGCAAGGGGAGTATCGAGGACCCGGTCCGGACCGAAGCGCTCCAAAAGCCCCTGGGTGGCGCGGAAGACGCCGCCGTTGACGGCCACGTCCTCTCCCAGGACGACGACGCCGTCGTCCTCCTCCATGGCGCGCGCCAGCGCCATGTTGACGGCGCGGACCAGAGTGATTTCAGCCATCGCTTTCTCCCGCGGCTGATTTCCGTTGCGCGGCCAAGGAAGCCGGCGGGGTCTCATAGAGGTGATCGAACATCGCCGTCGGCGGTTCCGGCGTGATCGCCAGGTAATCGTCCTTGGCGGCCTCGACCTTGGCCTTGCACTCGGCGATGAGGGCTTCCTCGTCCTTTTTGCTCCACCATCCCTTATCGCCGAGATAGGCGCGCAGGCGCGGGATCGGGTCCCTGGACCACTGGGCGCTGATCTCTTGCTTCTTGCGGTAGCGGCTCGCGTCATCGGCCGTGGTGTGATCGCCCAAGCGATAGGTCAAGACTTCGATGAGGCCGGGACCCGCGCCGGCGCGCGCCCTTTCGATGGCTTGCTCGGCCGCCTCGCGCACGGCGATCACGTCATTGCCGTCGACTTGGACGCCTTCGAAACCGCCGGCAATCGCCTTTTGCGCCAGGGTCTCCGCCGCGGTCTGGGCATGGCGGGGCATGGATATGGCCCATTGGTTATTGCTGACGACGAACACCACGGGCAAGCGCCAAACGCCGGCCAAGTTAATGGATTCGTAGAAGTCGCCTTTCGAGGTGGCGCCGTCGCCAAGCATGCAGACCGCAACCCTGGGCTCCTTGCGCAGCTTCATGGCGGTGGCCACGCCCACCGCATGGGCCGCATGGGCCGCGATGGTAACGCAAACCGGAAAGTCCCGGCGCGGCCCGGAATAGTTGCTGCCGCGCTCGTCTCCGCCCCAGAACTGGAAGAGTTCCGTGAGCGTCACGCCGCGCCAAATCTGGGCGCCCTGTTCGCGGTAGGTGACGAACAGCACGTCATCCTCGGCCATCGCGCTCGCGACCCCGACCGCGGCCGCCTCTTGCCCCTGACAAGAGGGATAGGTGCCGAGCTGGCCGGTCCGTTGAAGCGACATGGACTTGGCATCGAAGACCCGGGTTAGCACCATGGCCCTGTAAAGGGGGATCAGCGCCTCCCGGTCCTCGGCGAAAGGCGGAAGCTCGCCGCCGGCGCGGCCGGAAGGATCGAGGTATTGGCGATATTTCACCCCGAAGGTGGCGATGGTGCGCTCCGCCTCACCGCCGCTCTTCAAGAGCTTCTCGCTCGTCTTAGGTCGCATTCGAACCCTCCCCGGCTTCAGCCTCGCGATCCTCTCACCCGGCTTGCAAGCCCGCCGGCGGCATCGGCGATGCGCTCGACCGCGATCCGGTCGGCGATGACGTTGGGGGCGACGCCGTCCGCTTCGGCGCGGGTGAAAATCTCGCCAAGCGTTGCGCCAATTTGACACACCAGGGCCCACGCCTTCGCGCCGCGCGGGTCCTCTCCCGCGAGCTCCATGGAACCGCTGATCAACCCGCCGGCGTTGATCACATAGTCCGGCGCGTAGAGCAGGCCGCGTGCGCGCAACGCTTCGCCGTGTTTCTCGTTCTCCAACTGGTTGTTCGCGGAACCTCCTATGATGGCGCATCGGAGCTCGGGAATCGAGTCATCGTTGAGAACCGCCCCGAGCGCGCAGGGAGCAAACACGTCGGCGTCGGCCGCATGGATCTTTTCCGGCGCGAGCGCCGTCGCATCGAACTCCTCGGTGGCGCGCGCCACGCGCTCGGGATCGATGTCGGCAACGACGAGACGCGCGCCTTCGCCGGCCAGTCGCTGGCACAGGGCATAGCCGACGTGGCCCAGCCCCTGCACCGCGACCTTCACGCCGGCAAGCGTGTCGCTTGCCAGGTGGAATTTGACGGCCGCTTTGATGCCCTCGCATACCCCGAGCGCGGTCATCGGCGACGGATCGCCCCCGCGCCGCGTCGTGCCGATGACATGGGATGTCCGCTCTCCGACCCAGTCCATGTCCTCGACCGAGGTGCCGAGGTCCTCTCCGGTGATGTAGCTGCCGCGCAAGCCTTCGACCACGGACCCGAAGGCGCGAAACAGGGCCCCGGACTTGCCGGTCTTCGGATCGCCGATGATCACGGCTTTGCCTCCGCCCAACTCGAGGCCGGCCAGCGCGGACTTGAACGTCATTCCCCTGGACAACCGCAGCGCGTCCCGCATGGCGCCCGTGGCCGAGGCGTAGGGCCACATCCGGCAGCCGCCGAGGGCGGGTCCCAGGGTCGTGTCGTGGATGGCGATAATCGCGTGCAGGCCGGCGGCGGGATGGCGCACTTCGAAGACCCGCTCGTGATCGCTGAAGTCCGCAAGCCCGCGGGCTTTCGCGGTGACGTCGATCGGCTCGACCGAAGGCTTCACGGAAGGCCCGCCGGAGGCGATGCGGCTCCCATGGCGCCGGGTTTTCGGTGAGGTCGTTATCGCTGCCATGGCACCAGACTCCCGTAATTGCGGATGGACCTGTCGGGGCCGGCGCGGCATCGGGCTTGGAGGCTTCGGGTCAGGGATCGACTGCTTCCGCCCGGCCGACTGCCCCATCGCCTGAGGGTGACTGTTGGCGCAATATTGCAGCGCACAATAAGTCACCAATCACTTCTTTTTAATTAACACACTATTCCGCGAACATCAAAGACAAATTATTGTGATCCTTTTGTAATCATGTAATAAATAGTTGACGGTCGGTATATTTTTATTTTCCAACACGCCGTTCGTGGTGTCATTTTATGAGCCTTGGACGCGGGACACCGGCCGAGGCGATCGGCGATGACGCGGCCGCCATCGCCGCCGGCCGTGGACAGGCGCTCGGTGAGCGCGACCTTGATCGCCGATGGCGCTGTTTCGGGCGCGTTCCGGAGGCCCCCGCCTCGGCCATCTTGACGGCCTGCGGCAAGCGCACGGCTATTTTTTCGCAGCGGGCTTGAACGCCAGGACTTCGACCCCGTCCTCGACCTGATCGCCGACGCCGACATGCACGGCCTCCACCACGCCGTCGGCGTCAGCCAAGATGACGTGCTCCATCTTCATCGCCTCCAGCGCGACGAGCGGCGTTCCGCGCTTTACGGCGTCTCCCGGCGCCACCATGACGGCGGTGATCGTGCCGGGCAAGGGGACCGTCAGCGCGCCTGGCGCGGTCTCCTGGGTCTCGGCCTCGGCCACGGGGTCGTAAAGCGTCAGCCGATGGCTCTTGGCGCCGCTGGTGACGAGCAGGTCGGATCCCTGAAACAGCACCGTCGCCTTCACCCGGACGCCGCCGAGATCGGCCGTCAAATCGCCCGAGGCGTCGCGCTCCGCCCGCGCTTGCAGCGAGGTATTCCGAAGTTGCAGGAGATAGCCGTCACCACGGGCGCGCACCGTGACCTCTTCGATCGTCTCGCCGTCCCGGAACGCCACCTCCTGCCGATTGTCGTCATTGAGTTGCCAGCCGTCGGTGCGGTGCCAGGGCGAATAGGGATCGTTCGAGCGCGCGGCCGCGGCCCGGGCCGCATCGGCGCGCTCGCACAGAACCGCGAGCGCGGCCAAGGCCAGCACCCGTTCGGAGGCCGCCCGGCGCGCGGGCAACAGGGCCTTCCGATGGCGCGAAACGAAGCCGGTGTCCAGCTCTCCCGCTGCGAAGGCGGGTTGGGCCGCGAGGGAGGCAAGAAAGGCCGCGTTGGTGGCAACGCCCAACACCTGCACTTCGCCCAAGGCCGTCCGCAACCGGCGCACCGCGCCGGCGCGATCGCGGTCCCAGACGATCAGCTTGGCGATCATGGGGTCGTAGTGCACCGCGACGGCGTCGCCTTCGCGCACCCCTGTGTCGATCCGGACATGCCCGTCCTCCCGCGGCAGGCGCAGCCGGGCGATCCGTCCACTCGCCGGCAGGAAATCCCGCTCCGGATCCTCGGCATAGAGACGCGCCTCGATGGCGTGACCGCTGAGCGCAATCGCTTCCTGCGCCAAAGGCAACGCTGCTCCGGCCGCCACCTCGAGCTGCCATTCGACCAGGTCCTGGCCGGTGACCATTTCCGTCACCGGGTGCTCGACCTGCAGGCGCGTGTTCATTTCCAGGAAGTAGAACCCGCCCTTCCGGTCCAGCAGGAACTCGACCGTGCCGGCCCCGACATAGCCGATGGCCCGCGCCGCCGCCACCGCCGCCTCGCCTAAGCGGGCGCGAAGGTCCGCCTCGAGCCCCGGCGCCGGCGCCTCCTCCATCACCTTCTGGTAACGGCGCTGGATCGAGCAGTCGCGCTCGAAGAGATGGAGCGTTTGGCCCGATCCGTCCGCGAAGATCTGGACCTCGACGTGGCGCGGGCGGCTCAGGTGCTTTTCGATGAGGACCCTGTCATCGCCGAAGGCCGACGCCGCCTCGCGCCGGGACGCCGCAACCGCGTCCGCGAGGTCTTTCGCCTTCGCGGCCACCCGCATGCCCAGGCCGCCGCCGCCGGCCACCGGTTTGACGAGGACCGGGAAACCGAGCTCGAGCGCCGCGCCACGAAGGGTCTCGAGGTCCTGGGCGCCGCCGTGGTAGCCGGGAACCACGGGCACGCCGGTCTCGTCCATGACCTTCTTGGCCGCGTCCTTGGCGCCCAGCGCCCGTATCGCCTCGGCCGGCGGCCCGACGAACGCGACGCCGGCGCCGGCGCAGGCCTCGGCAAACTCGGCGTTCTCCGCGAGAAAGCCGTATCCGGGGTGAATGGCCTCGGCGCCGGCCGCCTTGGCGGCGGCCAGGATGGCCTCGATGTCGAGATAGCTCCGCCGCGCCGGGGCCGGGCCGATGCGGTGGGCCTCGTCCGCCTGCGCCACGTGAAGGGCCGCCGCGTCCGCGTCGGAATAGACCGCCACCGCGCGGATGCCGAGGCGGCGGCAGGTGCGGATCACGCGGCAGGCGATCTCGCCGCGATTGGCGATGAGAACCGTATCGAACATCGCGGCTCAGTCCTTGGGCCAGGCCGGCTTGCGCTTCTCGAGGAAGGCGGCCACACCCTCCCTGGCTTCCGCCGAGGCGCGCCTCTCGGCGGTGCGCCGCGCGGTGTCCTCCATCATGGCGGCGTCAACGGGCCGTCCGGCGACCTCCGCGATCAGCGCCTTGGCCTCCACCACGGCCTCGGGCCCGTTGGCGAAAAGGCAGTCCGTGACCTCGCGGCCGGCGGCCTCCAGCGCCGAAGCCTCCACCACCGCGTGCACCAGGCCGAGGCGGTGGGCCTCGGCGGCGTCGAACCGTTCGGCCGTCAGGACGTACCGGCGCGCGGCGCGCGGGCCGATGGCCCGCAGCAGGTAGGGCGAGATGACCGCCGGGATCAGCCCGAACTTCACCTCGGAGACGCAGAAGATCGCCTCATGGGAAGCGATCGCGATGTCGCAGGCCGCGACCAGCCCCACGCCGCCGCCGTAGGCCGCCCCCTGCACGAGCGCGACGGTCGGCTTGGCCAGGGTGTCGAGGACGTGCATCAGGGCCGCGAGCCGGCGGGCGTCGGCATGGTTCTCCTCGCGGGAGTAACCGCCGGTCCGCTTCATCCAGTTGAGGTCCGCGCCCGCCGAGAAGCTCTTACCCCGGGCGGCCAGCACAACGGCGCGCGCCTCGGGCGCCCGCGCGAGCCGCGCGAAAGTTTCCGTGAGCTCGCCGATAAACGCGTCGTCGAACGCATTGTGACGCTCCGGCCGGTTCAGCGTCACCCGGGCGACGCCGGCTTTCACCGACACCAGCACCGAGGACTGTGCTCGCTCCTGCATCCCGGTCACATCCGGAAGACGCCGAATCGCGTCTTCTCGACCGGGGCGTTGAGCGCGGCCGAAAGGCTGAGCCCCAGGACCATGCGCGTTTCCGCCGGCTCGATGATGCCGTCGTCCCACAACCGGGCGCTCGCGTAGTAAGGGTGGCCCTGGGTTTCGTACTGCTCGCGGATCGGCGCCTTGAATGCCTCCTCCTGTTCCTTATCCCATGGCTCGCCCCCGGCCTCGAGCGCGTCGCGCTTGACCTGGGCCAGCACGTTGGCGGCCTCCTCGCCGCCCATCACCGAGATGCGCGCGTTCGGCCACATATAGAGGAAGCGGGCGCCGTAGGCGCGCCCGCACATGGCGTAGTTGCCGGCGCCGAAGCTGCCGCCGATGACGACCGTGAGCTTGGGAACCTTGGCGCAGGCGACGGCGGTGACCATTTTCGCCCCGTCCTTGGCGATTCCCGCGGCCTCGTACTTGCGCCCGACGATGAAGCCGGTGATGTTCTGTAGGAACACGATGGGGACGGCGCGCTGACAGCAGAGCTCCACGAAATGGGCGCCCTTGAGCGCGGATTCCGAGAACAGGATTCCGTTGTTGGCGAGGATGCCGACGGGATAGCCCCAGATACGCGCGAAACCGCAGACCAACGTGGCGCCGTAAAGGGCCTTGAACTCGCCGAACTCGCTCGCATCGACGATGCGGGCGATGACCTCGCGCACGTCGTAGCTCTTGCGGTAATCCACCGGCACGACGCCGCCGAGCTCGCCCGGATCGTAAAGCGGCTCGACCGGCTCGCGCACCGCCACCGGGGGCCGCGGGTTCCGGTTGAGGTTGGCGACGATGCTGCGCGCGATGCCGAGCGCGTGCTTATCGTCCGTGGCGTAGTGGTCGGCGACGCCGGAGGTGCGGGCGTGAACCTCGGCGCCGCCGAGCTCTTCGGCGCTGACCACCTCGCCCGTGGCGGCCTTGACCAGCGGCGGTCCCGCGAGAAAGATCGTGCCCTCCTCGCGCACGATGATGCTTTCGTCCGACATCGCCGGAATGTAGGCGCCGCCGGCGGTGCACGAGCCCATGACCGCGGCGATCTGCGGGACGCCGGCCGCCGACATCAGGGCCTGGTTGTAGAAGATGCGCCCGAAATGGTCGCGGTCGGGGAACACCTCGTCCTGCCGCGGCAGGAAGGCGCCGCCGGAATCGACGAGGTAGATGCACGGCAACCGGTTCTCGAGCGCGATTTCCTGGGCGCGGAGATGCTTTTTCACGGTCAGCGGATAGTAGGCGCCCCCCTTCACCGTGGCGTCGTTGGCGACGATCACGCACTCCTCTCCCGAGATCCGCCCGATTCCGGTGATAAGGCCGGCGGCCGGCGCCGCCTCGTCGTAGACGCCGTAGGCCGCGAGCTGGGAAAACTCCAGGAAAGGCGCGCCGGCATCGAGCAGCCGGCCGATGCGCTCGCGGGGCAAAAGCTTGCCACGGGCGAGATGCCTCTCGCGCGCCGCGGGGGCGCCGCCTTGCTTTATCTCGACGACGCGCTCGCGGAGATCGGCGACGAGCGCCCCCATGGCTTCGGCGTTGCGGGCGAACTCCTCGGATTTCGAGTCGATCCGGGTGCGGAACGCGGTCATCGGGCGGGGCCTGTTCAGGCGAGACGTTCGACAGCCATCGCGGTGGCCTCGCCGCCGCCGATGCAGAGCGCGGCGACGCCGCGCCTGGCGCCGCGCTGCTCGAGCGCGTTCAGCAGCGTCGCGACGAGACGCGCGCCCGAGGCCCCGATGGGGTGACCGAGGGCGCAGGCGCCGCCGTGAACGTTGACCTTCTCGTGCGGAAGATCGAGATCGCGCATCGCCGCCATCGTCACCACGGCAAAGGCTTCGTTGATTTCGAACAGATCGACGTCATGGGCCGACCAGCCGGCGCGCTCCAGCACTTTGCCTATGGCGCCGATCGGCGCCGTGGTGAACCAGGCCGGCTCCTGCGCGTGGGTCGCGTGGGCGACGACGGCGGCCAGTGGCGCAATGCCGCGCCGCTCAGCTTGCGCGCGGCGCATCAGCACGAGCGCCGCGGCGCCGTCGGAGATGGAGCTCGAGTTGGCCGCCGTCACCGTGCCGCCCTCGCGGAACGCCGGCTTGAGCCGCGGGATCTTCTCGGGATCGGCGCGCCGCGGCTGCTCGTCCTCGCCGACGGTCGTCTCCCGGCCCTTGCCGTCGCGGAACGTGACCGGGGCCACCTCGCGGGCGAAGGTGCCGTCGGCGAGCGCTTTCTTGGCGCGCTCCAGCGAGACGGTCGCGAACGCGTCCTGGGCCTCGCGGGTGAACTGGTAGGCCTCGGCGGTGTCCTCGGCGAAGTTGCCCATCGAGCACTTCTCGCCGTAGGCGTCCTCGAGGCCGTCGAGGAACATGTGATCGAACAGCGTCCCGTGGCCCACGCGGTACCCGCCCCGCGCCTTGTCCAGAAGGTAGGGCGCGTTCGACATGCTTTCCATGCCGCCGGCGACGATGACCTCGCCCGAACCGGCGGCGATGAGGTCGTGGGCCAGCATGGCCGCCTTCATGCCCGAGCCGCAGACCTTATTCACGGTGGTGCAGCCGACCCCCTCGGGCAGGCCGGCGGCAAGGGCGGCCTGGCGGGCGGGCGCCTGGCCCAGGCCCGCCGGCAGCACGCAGCCCATGATGACCTCGTCCGGCACCTCGGGCGCAAGGCCGGCCTTATCCAGCGCGGCCCGGATCGCCGTGGCGCCTAAGGCCGGGGCCTTCACCTCGGCAAGCTCGCCCCGGAAGCTCCCGAGCGGCGTGCGCTGGGCGCCGACGATGACGACGGGATCGGAAGCGGTCATGGCTTGGCTCCTTTCAATCAGCGATCGCGAATCAGGCGCACCTCGACGCCGAGGTCCAGTCTAACCCACCTCCGATCCGCCGTCAGGACCGGCGTGCCGCGCTGCTCCGCAAGAGCAAGACGGGTCATCTCGAATCAACTGCACCTCACTCACCGCGGATCAACCGGACGTCGACACCGATGTCGAGGCTTCCCCAGATGCGATCCGTGCTCAACGCGGAGCCGCCGAGCGTATCTGCGAGCGCGAGGCACGCCCGATCCGCCAGAGACAAACCGCGCGCCCGCGAGGATCGGTGCAAGATTCCAACAGCGCGAGCCTGCGCCGCGTCGAACGGAACCACATCCCGATTCACCCCGCCTCCTCGAACAGCTCGCGGCCGATGAGCAGACGGCGGATCTCGGAAGTCCCGGCGCCGATCTCGTAAAGCTTCGCGTCGCGCAACAGGCGCCCGGCCGGATAGTCGTTGGTGTAACCATAACCGCCGAGCGCCTGGATCGCCTCGAGCGCCATCCAGGTGGCCTTCTCCGCC
>CBESNX010000035.1:0-11142 GCA_965531025.1 uncultured bacterium | reverse complement strand
CGTAGACATCGAGAGGTCCCTGGCGCAGGCGGTTGATCGAGCGCAGCTCGTCAATGCCATGCAGGTGGTCGGCGTGGTCGTGGGTATAGAGCACCGCCTCGATTTGGCTGACGTCGGCGTCGAGCAACTGTTCGCGCAGGTCGGGTGAGGTGTCGACCAGAACCGCGGTCTCGCCGTCGGCGATCAGGATCGAGGCGCGCCGGCGCTTATTTCGCGGATTTTGGGGGTCGCACGCGCCCCACCGGCGGCCGATCAGGGGCACCCCGCCCGCCCCGCCGCAGCCGAGAATGGTTATGCGCATCGCGCCTCGATCGTGCCCGCCGACGGCGCTTTCGCTTTCGCGAAGAGGCGGAAGAAATTGGCCGTCGTGGCCTCGGCGAAGGCCTCCGGCGTCATGTCCCTTAAGTCCGCGAGGCGCGCCGCTGTCAGGGCCACGAAGGCCGGCTCGTTGCGCTTGCCCCTGTTCGGCACGGGCGCGAGATAGGGCGCGTCGGTTTCCACCAGAATCCGATCCAGCGGCACGGCGCTGGCGATCTCTCGAACGGTTTCGGCGTTCTTGAAGGTCACGATGCCGGAAAAGGAGATGTAAAATCCCAGTTCCACAGCCCGTTCCGCGAGTTCCGCCCCGGCGCTGAAGCAGTGCATCACCGCCGCGAAGGCCCCTTTACGGTGCTCTTTGGCAAGGATTTCGATGGTGTCGTGATCGGCGTCCCTGTTATGGACGATGACCGGCAGGCCGGCCTCCCGCGCGGCGGCGATATGGGTGTGAAAGGACGCCTTTTGCTTCTCCCTGGGCGCGTGCCCGTAATGGTAATCGAGGCCGGTCTCGCCGATGCCGATGGTCCTGGGGTGCCGGGCGAGCTTTGCGAGGCGCCGCCGGTCGACCTCGGGCTCGGCGCCCGCTTCGTGGGGGTGGACGCCGACCGAGCAGTAGACGTCCGCATGGGCCTCCGCGATGGCGCGGACGCGCTCATAGCGGCCGATCTTGGTGCAGATCGTCAGCATCGCGCCGACGCCCGCAAGCCGTGCCCGCGTGATCACCCCGTCGAGCTCGGGGCCGAAGTCCGGGTCGTCGAGGTGGCAGTGGCTGTCAACCAGCATCCGCCCTCTCTTCTTCCTCGAGATGGCGCGGAAACACGCCTCGCGGCTTGGGCAAGGCCGTGCCGGGCTTGAGCCCGTGATCGGGGCCGAGCTGTGCGAAGGTCCGCTCGTCCTCGGCCACCGCCAGTTGGTCGAGCAGCCGCGCGGCGGCGCCGGGCACCACGGGCTGGGCGAGAATGGCGAGATGGCGGATGGTCTCGCCGAGCACATACAGCACCGTGTTCATGCGCGCGAGGTCGGTTTTCTGCAACGCCCAGGGGGCCTGTTCATCGACGTATCGGTTGGCATCGCCGACGACGGCCCATAAAGCCGCGAGCGCCCTGTGCAGGCTCTGCTCGGCGAAAAAGCCGCGCAGCTGGTCGAGCAGCGCCTGCGCGGCGCCGAGCAATCGCTCATCGGCCGCGGTGTAATCCCCGGGCTCCGGCACTTGGGCGGCGCAGTTCCTGTTGATCATCGAAAGGGCGCGTTGCGCCAGGTTGCCGAAACCGTTGGCGAGGTCCCCGTTGATGCGGTTGACCATGGCGCGATGGGAAAAGTCGCCGTCATTGCCGAAGGGCACCTCGCGCAGCAGGAAGTAACGCACCTCATCAAGCCCGTATCTCTCGATCAGCTTCAGGGGCTCGATGATGTTGCCCAAGGACTTCGAGATCTTCTGGCCCTCGTTGGTCCACCAGCCATGGGCGAAGATGCGCCTCGGCGGGGCGATGTCCGCCGCCAGCAGAAAGGCCGGCCAGTAGACCGCGTGAAAGCGCAGGATATCCTTGCCGACCATGTGAAGATCGGCGGGCCAGAAGGTCGCGAACTCGCCTTTTTCCGTGTCGGGATAACCGACGGCGGTCAGGTAGTTGGTGAGCGCATCCAGCCACACGTACATGACGTGACCGGGATCGTCCGGCACCGGGACTCCCCACCGGAAGCTGGTGCGCGAGATGGAGAGGTCCTGCAGCCCGCCCTTGACGAAGCTGAGGACCTCGTTGCGGCGGCTTGCCGGCGCCACGAAATCGGGGTGTTCGTCGTAGAAGACGAGCAGCCGGTCCCGCCATTCGGAGAGCCTGAAGAAGTAGCTCGGCTCCTCCAGCCACTCCACCTCGGCCCCCGTCGGCGCGAGTTTCCCGCCGTCGGGCCCGTCGGTGAGCTCGGATTCGGTATAGAAGGCCTCGTCCCGGATCGAGTACCAGCCGGCATAGGTCGCGAGGTAGATCTGCCCGCGCGCCATGAGCTCCTTCCACAGGTGCTGGACGGCCCTGAGGTGGCGCGGCTCCGTGGTGCGGATGAAATCGTCGTTGGTGAACTTCATCACCGGCGCGAGCTCCCGGAAGTTGCGGGAGCTCATGTCCGCGAACGCCTGCGGATCCATGCCCGCGTCGCGGGCGGCCTTCTCGACCTTCTGGCCGTGCTCGTCGGTGCCGGTCAGGAACTTCACGTTCCTGCCGTCGAGGCGCATGAAGCGGGCCAGCGCGTCACAGGCTAGCGTGGTATAGGCGTGCCCGATATGGGGCGCGTCATTGACGTAGTAGATCGGCGTCGTCACGTAATAGGGCGTCGATCCCGACATGCGGTCTCCTCCGGGTCCCGAGCGCCGGGTTGGGCCTCACGGCTTAGGTTTACGCGCGCGTCGCGGACTTAAGGGTTAAAAAGGCGGTCAGCACAACCTGCTTGCGGTCGAGACCGACGCTGTCCGCGCGGGCGAACAGGCGGTTGATCTTCTCCCACACCTCGACCCATCGATCAAGGCCGCTCAAGCCCGTAAGCCGCTCGATTAAGGCGTTCTCGCCCGGCACCACGCTTTCGGGCACGATGCCCAAGGCGCCGCCGCGAACGAGGCGCGCAAGCCACCAGCGCATCAGTTCGGTGAAGGTGCGATAGCCGGCCTCGCCACTCGGCCGGCCCAGGCGCTCGCCGATGCCGTGCACCGCCACGACGTCCAGTTCGGGCAACGGCGCAAGCAGGCGCACGAGTTCGCGGTAAAGATCGAGCCCCCCCTCCTCGGCGAGGCGCAGCGCCCTGCCCGCGCTGCCCTCGGAGATCTTCGCGAGCGCCGTGACCTCGTCCGCGCCGAGATCCGGCCGCACGCCGGCAAGAAGGGCGGCGACGTCGCGCTGCGCCAGGGGCTTGAGCGCAAGACGGCGGCAGCGCGAGCGGATGGTCGACGAGAGCCGTCCCGGCGCGTGGCTGACCAGCAGAAGCACGGTCCTTTGCGGCGGTTCCTCCAGCACCTTGAGCACCGCGTTGGCGGCGTGGCGGTTCATGTCTTCGGCCCCGTCGATGACGACGACGCGCCAGCCGCCCTCGGCCGGCGTGAGGCTCAGGAAGGCGCTGATGGCGCGCACGTCCTCGACGATGATCGCGTTGCGCATCCTGCCCCGCTTCTCGTCGAAGCCCCGCTCCACCGTCAAAAGATCGGCGTGCCCGCCCGAGGCGACCCGCTTGAACACCGGGTGCTCGGGACTGACGTAAAGGGACTCCGGCGTGTTGGCGAACAAGTCCTTGCTTGCGCCGCGCGCGAGAAGGAAGCGGGCGAAGCGGTAGGCGAGCGTCGCCTTGCCGATTCCGCGCGCGCCGGTGAACAGCCAGGCGTGGTGCAGCCGGTTCGAGAGATACCCCTCGCGCAGGGCCTTCTCGCCGGCCTCGTGGGCCACCAGGTCCGGGTTGGAGCGCGGCGCCCGCACTGCGACGGGTTCCATTTCCGCTTCGCTCATGGCACGGTCACATTGAATCGCTCGCGGACGACGGCGAGGATTCTCGTCTGCACCTCCTCCTCCGTGGGGTGCGGCTCGATCACGACGCATCTTTCGGGCTCGCGCCGGGCGATGTCGAGATATCCCTCGCGCAGGCGGCGGTGAAACGCACCGTCCATGCGCTCATAGCGGTCTTCCGCCGTCCGCCGCTCCTGGGTCCGTTCGAGCCCGAGTGCCGGCGGCACGTCGAGAATGAAGGTGAGATCGGGCGCGAAGCCGCCGACCACCAGCCGGTAGAGGCCCTCGATCACCTCCCGCCCCAGGCCGTGGCCGTAGCCCTGATAGGCCATGGTCGAATCCGCGAAGCGATCGGAAATCACCCACTGGCCGCGCTCGAGCGCCGGCAAGATCAGTTTCGCAAGGTGCTCGCGCCGCGCCGCGAAATGGAGGAGCGCCTCGGTCATCGCGTCCCAGCGCGCGGTGTCGCCTTCGACCAGCAGTTCGCGGATTTTCTCGGCGCCGGGCGCGCCGCCCGGCTCCCGCGTCGTGACCGCATCGACGCCGGCACGGCGAAGATTCGACGCGAGCAAGGCCGCCTGGGTGGACTTGCCGGCCCCCTCCCCGCCCTCAAGGGTGATGAATTTACCCCCCGCCAAGCTTGCGCTCTCCTCAGGCCCTGCGCCCGAGCCCGGCGTTCGGATTGACCGCTAGCCGCCCCACAACAGATACCCGATTGCGGCCGAAAGCCGGCCGAAGAGGCCCAATTGCTCGACATCGGCGCCCGCCAGCAAGGGCACCTCGACCGTCTTGATCCCCGGTGCGGTGATCACCAGCTTGGCGATCTCCGTTCCCATTTTGACGGGAGCGGCGATCGGGCCCGTGTACAGGACCGTGATCTTCGCCTTGCGCCGGGCGGTGCGGGGCAAGGTCACGACGAGGTCCTTCTCGATCACCAGGGCCACGGCCGGTTCCGTTCCCAGCCAGACGTCCGCCTTCTCGACGGTCTCGCCGGCCCGGAAAAGGGCGAAGTTGTTGAATTCGCGGAAGCCCCATTCGATCAGTCGCTGGGCGTCGATGGCGCGGGCCCGGGCGCTGGGCAGGCCGTTGATCACCAGGATCAGCCGCTGGCCGTCGCGCACGGCCGAGGCGGCGAGGCCGAAGCCGCCTGCCTCGGTGCTGCCGGTCTTGAGCCCGTCGGCCCCCATGTTGCGGTAGAGCAGCGGGTTGCGGTTGCCCTGACGGATGCCGCTGTAGGTAAAGCTCTTCTCGGCGTAAAAGGGGTAATATTCGGGGAAATCCTGGATCGTCCGCCTGGCAAGCGTCGCGATGTCGCGCACGGACATGACGTGCCCCTCCTCGGGCCAGCCCGAGGCGTTCCTGAAGACGCTGGCCTCAAGGCCGATTTCCCGGGCCTTCTCGTTCATCTGGGCGGCGAAGTCCTCTTCGCTGCCGGCCAGCCCTTCGGCGATGACGATGGAGGCGTCGTTGCCCGACTGCACGATGATGCCGCGCAGCAGGTCCTCGACGCGCACGGAAGTGTCGATCAAGACATACATTTTCGAGCCTTTCTTTTGCCACGCCTTCTTGCTGACGGGAAACTTGTCATCAAGCGAAAGGCTGCCGTCCTTGAGACGCTCGAACACCATGTAGACCGTCATCAACTTGCTCATGGACGAAGGCGGCGTGAACTCGTCGGCGTTCTTTTCGAGCAGCACCGCGCCGGTTTCGGCGTCGATCAGGATCGCCTGCTTGGCGGCGGTCTCGATGGCCCACACCGGTCCCGTGCCGACCAACAGGGCCAGAACGGCCGCGGCGAGCCGCGAGGAGAGGCGCGGGTGAAAAGCGGTCAGTCTGGATAGGCTCATCTCTCAACTCTTCAACGGTTCAGAATCGGGGCGAGTCGTCGCTTGGTCGCTTGGCCGGGGAGCATCCCCGGTGCCGGGTGGCATTTAAGCGCCGAGGCGCGCCAAAGTCATACCCGAATCGCGACCCCGAGCGCTTTGTCAATCCACCATTAGCCGGGCTTCGGGATAACCGGACGAGGCGACTCTTTCGAGCAGCCTGTCCGCCTCCTCGAGCGAGCCGATGGGTCCCAGCCGCACCCGGAACAGCTGGTTCTCGCCGATCATCACCGCCGTCACCCTGGTCGGGCCGAGGCTGGAAAGGATCGCCGCGAGCCGGTTGGCGTTGTGAAATTTGACGAAGGCGCCGGCCTGGATGTACATCCCGGTCGGCCTGACTGGCACGACCGTCACCGTCGCGTCCCTGGCGGCCTCAGTCCCGTCGACGGTGAGAGGCGTCGCGCGACCCGTGGGCGGCGCCTCCGGTTTCGCGGGGCGGCCGGGCTCGAGGCCCGCCTGTCGCGCGTCCTCGGCAGTGGAACGGAAACCGCGCGGCGCCGGCAGGGTTTCGCTCGTAACCGCGATCCTCGGCGCCCCCTTGACGCCGCGCCCTTCCTCCGGGCTCACGCCCTCCTTGCGGGCCGCCAGGGCCGCGAGCCGGCGGCTTTCATCGGCGAGAATCTCGACCCGCACCTTGGCCGTGCCCTTGCGCTCGAAACCCAGAAGCTGGGCCGAGCGGCGCGAGAGGTCGATGATCCGGCCGCGCTTGAACGGCCCACGGTCGTTCAAGCGGACGGCGATCGTGCGGCCGTTTTCCAGGTTGGTGACCTGCACCATGCTCGGCAGCGGCAGGGTCCGGTGGGCCGCCGTCACCCTGTTTAAGTCGTAAGTTTCGCCGTTGGCGGTGGGAAGGCCGTGGAAATCGGCCCCGTACCAGGAGGCAATGCCGGTTTCGGCGTAGGCGTAGTCAACGGCCGGGTAGTACCAGGTTCCGTCGATCCGGTAGGGCGCGCCGACCTTGTAGACGCCGCGGCTGGGTTTTGCCTCGCCGGCCCCGCCAATCCGCTTGGCGGTGAGGGCGATCAGGTCGCTTTCGGCGCACGCGCTCAACAGCAGGCTTGCCGCGATGACGATCGACCCCAAGGCCCGGCGTGTCAAACTCATGATGTTGTGGCCCTTACCAAATGACACCGTCGATATAGTAGTCTAGCCGCCTCTGATTCGATCGGCAAGGAGTCCGACGGCGGTGGCGAACAGAATCGAGCAGTTCCACTTCAAGGCGGCGCGGAAGTTGTCGTAGACGAGGAAGGCGGAGCCTTCGGCGCCGTCGGGAAGAACCAGGGATGCCGGCAGCTCGCGCCTGGGCAGGTCGCGCCCGTCAAGGCGGCGCACTCCCAGTTTCTGCCATTCGCTCAAGCGCTTTTGCACCGTGAGGTGCCTCAGCGCCCGGCAGCCCTTGGGCGGGTCTTTCGGCATCAGGCCGGCGATCGTTGCCTTGAGCGCTTCCGGCAACCTGACCGGGCGGCCCCAGGTCTGATCGTCGCGCCAGCCGGACCGGGCGAGATAGTTCGCCGTCGAGGCGAACACGTCGACCTCGGTGTTCCAGATGTCGCGCCGCCCGTCGCCGTCGTAATCGACGGCGTAGCTCAAGAAGCTCGAAGGCATGAACTGGCTCTGGCCCATGGCGCCGGCCCAGGACCCTTGCATGTCGGCAACCGAGATATGGCCTTGATCGAGGATCGCGAGCGCGTCGAACAGTTCCTTGCGGAAGTAGGCGCTGCGCCTCCCGTCATGGGCGAGGGTCGCAAGGGCCTGGACCACGGGAAAGCCGCCCTTGTGCCGGCCGAAACCGGATTCGATCCCCCAGAGCGCCACGATGAAGCGGGGCTGGACGCCGAACCTCCTGCCGATCTGCCGCAAAACGGCGCGGTTTTCGTTGAACTTCCGGCGGCCCTCCTGGACGCGCGCGGCGGGCACGGCGATGGCCAGGTATGTCTCCAGGGTCAGCGTGAATTCGGGTTGGCGGCGGTCCCGCTCGATGACCTTGGGCAGCGGCTCGAGCCCCGCAAGGGCGGCATCGAGGGTGGCCTTGGAGATGTCGCGCGCCAGGCCTTCGGCGTAAACGCCTTTGAGCCAGGAGGCGAAATCAGGCGCGGCGGCGCCGGCGGGCAGCGCCCATATGAGGGCCGCCATCGCAACGGCCGCGAGCCCCCGGCGGCACTCGATATGTCCCGTCGTGCCCCGGGCTTCCGACAGAGGTCGCATGCGGCACTTGTGCCACAGCAAACCGCGCGAGGCAATTCACAAGAAAGCCTCTTAAGGCCCGCCGGGCGGTGAATGACCGGGGTGACGACGCAGCCGGCCGGTCAATGGGTGAGGTGGTCGAGGACGAAGCGCATCCAGTTGCCGTCGGGAGAGGCGCAAACATCGCCGCTCTCGGCGCATTCCAGCGTGATGCCCTGAAGCCTCCAAAGCTTCCTCCAAGGCTCGATGTTCTTGATCGCGACCTCGTAGAACCGGCGATGTATCCTTCGTTCGACCGTACGGCGGCCGATGGTCGCGTAAGCGATCGCGCCAACGACCACCGCCCCGATGCCGGCGGGCGTGCCGGCGAACCACCAGATCAGTCCGGCGGCGACAATCAGGGCGTAGATCCAGATGTTGGACTCGGCCTGAACGGCGATCGGTGAATCCATGTGGTCGAGCGTTTTCAGGTCGAGCCTGATGGCAACCCGGCCGTCTTCGTGGGCGGCGCGCAGTTTGTCCAAAAGGTCCTTGTCTTCCATTATTCGGTTTCCGTCACCGGTCTTGCGTGGTTCCATCATGACTCGCCCGGGCGCTTCTTTGAAGTCAATCATGAACTTGCCGGCATGAGGAATGGCGCTCGTTTCATGGCGGGTCCTTCACCGAGGCCGTCCTTTCACCGGGCGGAACGTCAGGTTCGCGCCCAGGCACAGGCAACGCGGCCGCGTCATCGGGAAGGAGCGTGAAGCCGCCACGCGAGCACATGTCCCAGTCGCGGTCCGAGCGGAAGTCCGGGAGCGCTTCCCGGGCCTCGGGCGGGACGCCCCTGCCCCGCCACGCGCCGCGGCCAGGACCACGGGCTCGACGATGACGTCTTCGGTCGCGCCCTAGACCCAGCCCCGATCGGACCTCGGTTGCCGCTTCCGCGTCTCCACCAGCTCCGGCGTCCCCTCCTCGGAGAGTCCCGGAATGCGCGCGGTGGAGTGGATCGGGCGGATTTGCGTCACAAACTCCTCGACCGTCGCGCCCAAGGTTTCTGCCATGGTCGCCGTCGGCGGGTCTTGAGCGACGGATCGCAGCCGCCGGCTGACGGGGATGGGCGGGGTCTTGAGGTCGACCTTGCTCACTCCCCGCCCGCGACGCCCAGATACCGGGCGAGGGCCTTGCTCTCCAGCTCGGTGAATGTCTCGGGCCTGCGGCCGATCGCGGAGTTCACGTCCTCGGTCAGCCATTTGTGCAGTCCGATGAAGCCGCAGAACACCTCCAGGCGGAAGCGCACCCTTTCAGGGTCCAGCGGCCGGTCGACGGCCTCGGCGCGGGTTCTCGCCGGCCGCGACTGCATGATCTCCTGGGCGAGTTCGCCCATTTCGTCGAGGTCCCTGGCGACGGCCCTCAGGTTTTTCTCGACCCGCGCCGCCAGGTTGGCGCGCTTTGCGATCAGTTCACGAAGCCGATCGTTGCGGGCCTCGGCGTGGGCGGCTTGTTCCTCGTCCTTGGCCCGGTCCATTTGCGCCGCGGCCTCCGACTTCGCCAAGCCCAGGGCCTCTACTTTATGCGCCGCCGCGCCCGCCCTGCGCTCGAGCCGCGCGAGCTTTCTCTCCGCGGTTGCACTCCCTTCCTCGGAGGCAAGCGCGAGCGCGCGGCGTTCACTTGCGATTTCAGCGGCCATGCGGCGGGCGGCGGCAAGTTTCTCTCCGAGACCGGCGACCCTGTCCTTCCAATATTTGATTGCGTTCATCGCATCGTTCCCTTCTCGGCCAAGCCGGCGAGCAGCTTGATGATCTCCGGGTCGTTGCCGAGCCGCGATTCGTCCAGGATGTCCATGAGCTCCCGTCCACCGACCCGCCGCGCGGCGGCCTGCGCCGCGGCGATCTTCCGCTCGTAGGCCGCGCCCCATTCGCGGCGCAAGGCCGCCTCTGTGTGCCGGCGCGCCAGCTCGTCCGTGCCGGCCTCCGGCGGATTCGGATCGAGCGCGGCGCGGTTGTATCTCTCCACGATCATCGACACCTGCCCCTGGTTGAGGTCCGCGCCGTGAAACCACTTGCGCGCGGCGCGCTCGAGCTCTTCGTCATATCCGGCCCCGCGCGGCGGGAAGGGGCGTTCGATGGCGTAGCCCTCGGGCCGCGCGGGGGGCTTGAGCCCCTCGGCCATGGCGTTGACGAGCGCGGGCGAGGTGCCCGGCTGCACGGGGACGTCGGGTTGCGCCGGGCGGTTCGTGGGCGCTTCGGCGGTTGCATCCGGCGGCTCGGGCACCTCGACGCCCCGCTCCTTAAGGGCCTCCGCCATGGCGCTCTCGAGGGTCCGGCCCCCGTCGGGGAGTCGGGCCGGGGCGTCCTGTTCGGGCTTGTCGTTTTCAGTGGTCTTTTGCTCACTCATATCGGTCTCTCCTTCCTCGCACGTCCGGCGCTTCGGGCGGCGTTGCACCCAATCCCCGGAACCTTCCCTACCTCCGGAATTGTCATGCTCTCACGCTCAACCGGCATCGCCGATGGTTCGCGCCCAAACGGGCATGGTTGGTCATAGCTTGCTCCGCGCCTTGCTGGGTGGCGCCGGTTTTATCGCTTGACCATGGTCCTGTCGAGATGTAATCTAAAAATAGTGCACTAATTCACGAATTACGCACGACACGGCGAGATAGACACGAAATGACCGGTTTGTTCAGGTTCGAATGGCAGCGCTGCCTCGACGGATACGAAGCGGCGGACTTTGGCGAACCGAGTCCCGGCCGGAATCCTCGGGCTCCATACAGGATCTTCATCAGGCCCCGATCGGGAAGAATCGAAGTCTTCCACCCGCTTGACATTCAGCGGGCGCTGTTCCGCCAGTTCGCGGCAACCGAAACTTCGGTCGCGGCGATGCTCGGCTTCGCCGAAAGCTTCGGGCTGCTCACGCACCCATCGGATGAAGAGCCGATCGGACTATGGCGGGCGTCGATCGAAAGCATGCGAACCCTCGTCGCGAAGTGGACGAGCGGTCGTATGGATGAAGTGGCCGAGGCCTACAACCGGCTGAATTTCGGAAATCTGGCTCTTCGCCTGGCGCACGATCGGCGCACGCCCTGGCCGCATCTGGAAATTGTTCCAACCAAGCTGCTCGACGCGATGTGGGCGCAGTTTGCCCAAGCGGTCTCGAAGAACGAACGGCACAAAGCCTGCTTACGGTGTGGAGCGTGGTTCGCGTACGGCCCCGGTACGGGCAAGCGCAATACGGCGATCTACTGCTCGGCGAAATGCCAGAAGGCCCACCAGTACGCGAAAAAGAAGGTGGCCGACCATTAG
>CBESNX010000034.1:0-11447 GCA_965531025.1 uncultured bacterium | reverse complement strand
GGTCCAAAATCGGCTGTACGGAAATCCCCCTTGAACCCGTTCAAATCAGCTTAGGTTGCCGACGTCCGAGCCCGTTCCCTGCAGCATCAGGGCGGGGACCCGCCCGGCGCGCGATCTTGGGTTACTCGACGGCAAGAACGGCCCTCAGCTGGTCGGCGGCGGGATTGGAGAACTTGCGCTCGATCAGGATGGCCTCCGTGGTCGCCGCCTCACCGTAAAATTCGGCGTTGTAGCTGTCGCGTTCCTTGGCCCAGGTGCCGTCCAGGGAGACGCCGCCGAACAGCCCCACCGCCTTGGAGAAGGCGTAGATGTCCGCTCCGAACCCGGCGGTGGTCGCGCCCGAGACCCCGGCGCCCACCGGGCCGATGGCCATGGAGGCCTCCAACCCGAGCTTCAGCCCGTTGTCGATCACCGCCTCAAGCCCGCTCTCCGTCATGATGACGAACACGACTTCGGCATCCTGAATGCCCGCCTGCAGGCCGAACGAGCCCGCGCCCACGGTGTAGAAGGCGGGGTAGCTCCAGTTCCCGTCCTTGTCCCGGGCGAGCAAGACCCCGTTGCCGCCCGCGGCGCCGACAATGAAGCTGGCCTTCAGGAGAGAGGGGACGATGAGCACCCCCTTGGCCTCCTTGATCCACCGTCCCAGGGAAGGGAATTCGGGTTCTTTGAGCAGTTTTTCGGTGGTCAGCTTCGCCTTTTCGACCAGCTCCTGGGGCACCGAGGCGGCCTGGGGCTGAGTCGGGGCCGCGAAGGCGACTCCCGCGGCGATGAGCAAGGCGATTGCCGTCTTGGCTAATCTCGACATGGTTTGTCCTCCTCTCGTTAGGTTGATCGCTAGTACTCGATTCCGGGCTGGGCCTTGACGCCGGAACGGAAGGGATGTTTCACCAGCGTCATTTCCGTCACCAGGTCCGCCAGCTCGATGAGTTCGGGCGCGGCGTTGCGTCCCGTGACAACGACGTGCATTTCACGCGGCTTGCCCTTCAGCGTTTCCAGCACATCCGCGAGCGCCAGGTAACCATAGCGCAGGACGATATTGAGCTCGTCCAGAATCACAACGTTGTAGCCCTTATCGGCGATCATTTCCCTGGCCGTTTCCCACGCCCGGCGCGCCGCGGCGATGTCGCGGGCGCGGTCCTGGGTGTCCCAAGTGAAACCCTCGCCCATGGCCTTCACCGTGACGAGCTCGGGAAAGCGGGCGAGAACGCGGCGCTCGCCGGTCTCCCACACGCCCTTGACGAATTGGACGATGCCGATCCGCATGCCGTGGCCGAGCGCCCGGATCGCCAAGCCGAAGGCGGCCGTCGACTTGCCCTTGCCCTTGCCGGTGTGGACGATGATGAGGCCGCGTTCCTCGGTCTTGGTCGCGAGAATTTTCTCCCGCGCCGCCTTCTTCTTCGCCATCTTCTCCGCGTGACGGCGGTTGCGTTCGATTTCCGCGATTTCGCTCAATCCGCTTCCCCTCCGCCGCCGCCCGCGATCTCGCTCAGCACCTTGTGGGCCACGTTCGCGCGCGGGCGCCAAAGACCCCGTTCCTGCGCCTCGATCAGGCGTTCGCCGATTTCGCGGAGCGCCGCCGGGTTGTGATCATGCAAGAAGGCGCGCACCCTGTCATCCCGGATATAGGCTTCGAAAACGGCGTCGAAGTGATGGTCGCCTACCGCCTTCGCCGTGGCGGCGAAGGCGAAGAGGTAGTCCACCGTCGCCGCGATCTCGGACGCCCCCTTATAACCGTGGCGCATGACGCCGTCGATCCACTTCGGATTCACCACCCGGGCGCGCACGACGCGCCCGATCTCCTCCGAAAGCGTGCGGATTTTGGGGCTTTCGGGACGCGAATGGTCATTGTGATAGACCGCGGGCTGGGCGCCCGAGGCAACCCGCACGGCGGCGGTGAGCCCGCCTTCGAACTGGTAATAGTCGTCGCTGTCCAAAAGATCGTGCTCGCGGTTGTCCTGGTTTTGCACCACCGCCGTGATGCGCGCAAGGCGGCCGCGGAAGAGATCGTGCTCGGCGCGGCCCGCGGCGCCCGCGCCGTAGGCATAGCCGCCCCAGGCGATGTAAACGCGGGCGAGGTCGGCGTCGGTGTTCCAGCCGCGCTCGTCGATCAGGGTCTGAAGCCCCGCGCCGTATGCGCCCGGCTTGGACCCGAACACCCGGTATCCCGCGCGGCGCTTCGCTTCCGCCGGCTCCAGCCCTGATCCAACCAGGCCTTGCGCGTCCGCCTGCACCTGGGCCGCGAGGGGGTTTTCGGCCTCGGACTCCTCGAGGGCGGCGACCGCGCGCGCCGCCGAATCGAAAAGGTCGATCAACGCCGGAAAGGCGTCGCGGAAGAAGCCGGAAATCCGCAAGGTCACGTCGACCCGCGGCCGGCCGAGGACCGAGACCGGCAGGATCTCGAACCCCGTCACCCGGCGCGAGGCCGCGTCCCAGGTCGGGCGCACACCCATCAAGGCGAGCGCCTGGGCGATGTCGTCGCCGCCGGTGCGCATATTCGACGTGCCCCAGGCCGAAAGCGCGATTGCGCGCGGGTAGCTGCCGTGCGCTTGGGCGTGCCGCTCGACCAGGAGGCTCGCGGACTTCCAGCCGAGAAGCCAGGCCGCGGGCGTCGGCACGGTGCGGGTATCGACCGAATAGAAGTTGCGTCCGGTCGGCAGCACGTCGGGCCGGCCGCGGGTCGGCGCCCCCGAGGGGCCGGGCGCGACGAAGCGGCCGGCGAGGCCCCGCAGGAGCCCGTCGATCTCGGCGGTTCCGCTGGCCGCGACGGCGGGCCGGATTTCGGCATCCAGCGCCCGGATCACGGCCCGGGTGCGGCGCCAAGCCTTTTGCGCCTTCACCGTTCCCGCAACGAGCGCCCGGGCCAGGGCCTCGAGCCGCTCGATGGTGTCTCCGAAGGTGCGCCAGGGACCCGCCGCGCCGTCGCAGGCTTCCTTGAGCGCCTCTTCGAGCACGTCTGGGGCCGGCCCCGCCCAAGGCCGCGCCATCTCGGCGTCCAGGGGATCGAAGTTGAGGCCGAGATCGGCGGCAAGCGCCCTCGGAAGCGATTCCTGCGCGTCTTCCGCCCCGTTGCCGACGGCCTCTGCGTTGCCCTTCGCAATCGCCGAGCCGCGCGCCGGGCCGGCGCCGCGCGGGATGCGCGTAAGCGCGACGAGCAGGTCGGTGAGCTGGTCCCCCTCGGGGGATTGGCCGAAGATGTGCAGCCCGTCGCGGATCTGCATCTCCTTGAGCTCGCAAAGGTAATTGTCGAGCTTTTGCAGGGCCGCGCCTTCGCCGTCGTCCGGCGCGATGCCGCAGTCGGACGCGAGGCCGATGGATTGCGAGAGATCCAGGATCTGCCCCCCGAGCACCGCAAGCCGGCGCGGGTCCATCCCCGCCGCCTCGTAATACTCGTCCACCAGTTGCTCGAGGTCGCGCAACGCTCCGTAGCTTTCGGCGCGGGTCAGCGGCGGCGTCAGGTGGTCGACGATCACCGCCTGCGTCCTGCGCTTGGCCTGGGCTCCCTCGCCCGGGTCGTTGACGATGAAGGGATAGAGGTGCGGCATCGGCCCCAGGGCGGCCTCGGGGAAGCATTCGTCGGACAGCGCCACCGCCTTGCCGGGCAGCCATTCGAGGTTGCCGTGCTTGCCCAAGTGAATGACGGCGTGGGCCCTGAAATGGAACCGCAGCCAGGCGTAGAACGCGAAGTACCCGTGCGGCGGCGCCAAGGACGGGTCGTGGTAGGTCGCGGCCGGGTCGATATTATAGCCGCGGGCCGGCTGCAGGGCGACGGCGACGTTGCCGCAGCGATATGCCGGAATGGCGAAATGTCCGCCTTCCTGGCAGAAAGGATCGCGCTCGGGCGGGCCCCAGCGCTCGCTCACCTTGGCCCGCAGGGATTCCGGCAGGGTCGCGAAAAAGGCCCCGTAATCGGCAAGGGACAGGGATTCAACCGACCGCCCGGGGCGGGGCCGGGGGTCGTTGGTGGGGCCCGCCTGAAGCCGCGCGATGAGCTCGGCGCCGTCGCCCGGCGCCCCGCCCACCCCGTATCCGGCTCTGGTGAGCGCATGGAGCACGTTGACCGCCGAGGCCGGCGTGTCGAGACCGACGCCGTTGCCGATGCGCCCGTCCCGGTTGGGATAATTGGCGAGCACGATCGCGACGCGCCGCGCGGAAGCCGGTGTCGAGCGGAGCCGTGCCCAGGCCGACGCGAGCCCGGAGACGAAGTCGACCCTGTCCGTGACCGGCACGTAGTTGACGATGTCGGTCTCGCATAGATCGTCGCGCCGGGCGCGGCCCTTGAACGAGACGGCGCGGGTGATGATGCGCCCGTCGACCTCGGGCAGCGCCACGTTCATGGCGATGTCGCGGGGGGACAGGCCGCGCGTGCCCTCGCGCCACGCCGCCTCGTTCCCGCCCGAGAAAATCACCTGCAGGACAGGGCAGTCCAGATGCGCCGCCGGCGGCTGGGTTGGGACGCCCGGCGCCTGTTTGGCGAAGCCCGTGGTGTTGAGGATGACCTCCGGCGGGCAGTCGCGCAGAATCTCATCGAGCAGGGCGGCCGCCACCGGGTCCCTGAGGCTGGTTAGGTAAACGGGCAGCGCGTTCAGGCCGCGCTCGCCTAAATTTCGGATCAGCGCTTCGACCGCGTCCAGATTCGCCGCCTGCACCAGCGCCCGGTAAAAGAGGATGGCGCAGATGGGCGCGCCCTCGCGCCACTCCTTGCGCAGGTCCCCAAGCGTGGGGCGCAAGAGCCCGGGCCAGAACAGGCCCGCGGGCAGCAACGGGGCGGGCTCCTGCCAGCGCGCTTCAATGCCGATGAGAGTCGCGGCGAAGCGCAGGAAATTGGCCGCGTTTTCGGCGCCGCCGTGCACGCAGTACTGCCAGAGCCTGTGCGCCGCCTCGGGGCTGAGGGTGGTCTCGGCCGCAAGGTCGGCGTCGGGCTGATCGTCGCCGGGAAGGAGCGCGAGCGGGATGTCATGGGCCTGGCACGCCGTCGAGACCTGCTCCACCCCGTAGGGCCAATAGCCGCGCCCGCCAAGCAAGCGCACCACGACCAGCCTGGCGCGGGCGATCACCGATTCGGTATGGAGATCGACCGAGAAGTTGTGACCAAGGTGAAGAAGGCTGGCGAGCCTGAGCGCCGGGAAGTCCTCCCCGTGTTCCGCCACAAGCCTCGCTTGCGCCGCGGCAAGGCAGGCAAGCTCGGAATCGGCGGCCGAGAGGACGACGATGTCGCCGGGGCTTTGCCCGAGATCGAGCGCTTCGGCCCCGTCGTTTATCGTGCCCGGCTGGGCGGCGAGAAGATGCACTCCGTCGTCCCTCCCCCGATCGTCTCAGCCCGCGCCGGCGCGCTTCATGGCACGAGCGCCGCCTCGATCGCGGCGCGGTCCAGCCCCTTGCGCCCGATCAAGACGAGCCGGCTCTGGCGCGCCTCGTCCGCGCGCCAGGGACGGTCGTAATAGCCGCAAACGCGCGCGCCCACGCCCTGGACGACATGGCGCATCTCGCGCCCCGCAACCTCGATGAAGCCCTTGAGGCGCAGGACATCGTGGGCCTCCATCGTCGCGCGTAAGCGGGCCATCAGCGTCTCGACGTCGCGGACCACGCCGAGGTTTACGTTGAAGCTTTCGAAATCGTCGTGGTCGTGATCACCCGCCGCGCCGTCGTGATGGGAGGGCCGATTGTCGAGATCGTCCTCGGCCCCGGCGCCGAGCCCCAGCAGGATGCGGGCGGAAACGGCGCCGAAAGAGGCCGGCAGCACCTTGACCGACGGGCGCAAGCGGGCGCGCAAGCCCGCCATGAGCTCGGCGAGGGACGCCCGGTCCACGAGGTCGGTCTTGTTCAGGATCACGAGGTCCGCGCATTGCAGCTGGTCCTCGAAAACCTCTTCCAGCGGGTTGTCGTGATCGAGCGCGGGGTCGGCCTCGCGCATCGCCCGCACGGTTTCCGGGTCGTCGGCGAAGCGGCCGTCGGAGACGGCGGCGGCGTCGATCACCGCGATGACGCCGTCGACGGTCACCCTCGATCGGATCTCGGGCCAGGAAAAGGCCTTCACCAATGGCTTGGGCAGCGCCAACCCCGAGGTCTCGATGAGGATGCCGTCCGGCGGTGCGGGGCGGGCCACCAGGGCTTCGATGATCGGCAGGAACTCGTCGGCGACGGTGCAGCAAATGCAGCCGTTGGCAAGCTCGATGATGTCGTCCTCGGCGCAGTTCGGGACACCGCAGCCCGCAAGCAAGGCGCCATCGACGCCAAGGTCGCCGAACTCGTTGATGATGAGCGCCAGGCGCCTGCCCCCGGCGGTCTCGATCGCGTGGCGCATGAGGCTGGTCTTGCCGGCGCCGAGGAAGCCGGTGATCACGGTGGCCGGAATCCTGCCCCGCCCGATCGGCGCGAAGATTTGGCTGACGGTCATGGCTTCCCGCCGTTGATCGGGTCGTCGGTCATGGGATCGTCCGGGGCCGCGTCCTTCATGGCAAGCGGCAGCCCCGCGGCCATGAGGATGACGCGGGGGGCCACCGCGGCGACCGCCTGGTTGAGCACGCCCGCCGCGTCGCGGAACCTGCGCGCGAGCGCGTTGTCGGGGACGATGCCGAGCCCCACCTCGTTGGCCACCAGCACCACCGGCCCGGCGAGGCCTTCGAGCGCGGTAAGCAACCGGGCCTTTTCCGCGGCGATGTCGCGCCCCGCGCCGAGCAGGTTGCCGAGCCAAAGCGTGAGACAATCGAGAAGGATGGGACGGTCGGGCCGCGCGTGTTGCTCGAGCGCGGCGGCGATCTCGAGGGGTTCCTCGCACGTCTCCCAGCGCGCCCCCCGGCGTTCCTTGTGCCGGCGGATGCGCTCTTCCATTTCCGCATCCTCGGCGCGCGCGGTCGCGAGATAAAGGGGCCGGATAGCGTTGCCGGCAACGCTCGCCTGGACCAATCGCTCGGCGTGGGCGCTTTTGCCGGACCGCGCGCCGCCGATGATCAGGGTCAAGCGGGCAAGGGTTCGGGGTGTCGGTGCGCCGGGGCTCGCCGCGGATACGGCGGTTGAGGCAGGTGCATCCATGGCGCGACCCTCCACCCGAGGATGTTGGTTGCCGTTGTGCCGAGGAGGTCTCCTGGCTCGGGCTCATTGACCGAAACGCCTTCCCGGCAAGGGCTTGCCAGTGGCTGGCGTTGCGTCCTGTTCCGGTCTCGCCGCTCACAGTTGCGGGGGCAGCGCCGGCCTGGCGGCCGCGGATTCTCATCCCCGGACCGCGTCACCGGACTTCCCTGTCCCGGCACGGGCGCGAGCCTAGCACAGTCATATCGGGCGCGCCAGCGATGATGTGCGGCGATGACGTGAAGCGACGACGTTGCGCGATGATACGCCGGGGCGGGGCTACTTTTTGAAATGCTTGCTCAGGGTCAGATCCTGCCGTTGGTACGATGAGCCGATATCGGCGCCGTACACCTTGTCGGGAACGGCGGTCAGCCTTTCGTAAACCAGCCGCCCCATGACCTGGCCGTGCTCGACCATGAAGGGCACCTCGTGCGATCTGACCTCGAGCACGGCGCGGGTGCCGGCTCTGCCACCGGCGTTGTGGCCGAACCCCGGGTCGAAGAACCCGGCGTAGTGGACACGGAATTCGCCAACCAGAGTGTCATAGGCCACCATCTCGGCGGCGTGGCTGGGGGGCACGGTGATCGGCTCCACCGACGCCAGAATGTAGAAATCGTCCGGGTTGAGGATGATTCCACGATCACCTCTCGCGTGTATGGGCTCCCAGTAATCCCGCGGGTCGTAATAATCGGTCTTGTCGATGTCTATCAGGTCGGTGTGCTTTCTTGCCTTATACCCGATGAGGCCGGTGGCGGGGTCGCCTCGAAGGTCAACGGTCAAGGGAATCCTCCCTTGGGATATGTTCTCCGCCGCCGCGTCCGAATGAACCAGGCGGACCTCTTCGTGCAACCGCTTTAACGCGCTGTCCCCGATTGCCGGCGTGCCACGGCGCAGCCGCAACTGGTTCAGCCGGGACCCTTCGCGAACGAGAATGCTGAACGTCCGCGGCGAAATTTCGGCGTACAGCTGCCCTTTGTAGCCGCCGTTTACGCGGTCGAACTCGGTCGCGCAGTCCGTGATCAGCCGGGTGAAAACATCGAGCCGCCCGGTGGAACTCTTGGGGTTGGCCACGCCCGAATCGCGTTTGCCGAGACGCAGCGATTCTAGGAGCGGAACGATATAGACGCACCCGCGTTCCAGGACGGCTCCGGTCGAAAGGTCAATTGCGTGCATCCCGAACGCATCGATCTTGTGCTCGACCGTGAAATCCGCGCCCGGCAGGAAGCTCGCCCTGACACGGTACGCCGTGGAGCCGAGCCGAAGGTCGATACTGGCCGGCTGGATCTGGTCGTCGGAAATCTCGGCCGTCGCCTGGATGTGCTTTTCCCGGATGAGCGCCCGGATCTCCTGTAACGGCAAGATTCCGGTGCCGTGTTTCTGTTCCGGAGAGTCCTTCAGTATTTCGGAAAAAAGCGTATGTGCGGTTCCAGCCATGCCGGCGCGCTCTCCTCGGGGCCCGCGTCCGTCTTTGCGACAACCCCGGACAATAGCAAAAACAATATGGAATCACAATGAGTTAGAGTATTTGCCGCCGACAATCTGTGCACAGCCCTATCCACATTTGCGCGCGCCTTAACGCGTTTCAGTGCGGGCATGAGCGCGAATGTCCCCACTTTCCACATCCACCTGCCGGACGGGCCTTCCAGCAAAGCGGCGGCGCCTCGTTGCTGAATTTCATTGCTCGGCACTAGCCGTGCGAAATGTTGACCGCCGAGACGCGCCAGGGGCGCGCGGCGCCCGGCACCGCTTTTTCGTCCCGCGGGTTGATGTGGTCGATGCGCGTCAGGGACAGGTTCTCGATGCGAAAGGAAAGCGCCGCGTCCGCGTCGAGGCCAAGCGCAAGGGCGAGCGCGGCGCGGATGGAGCCGCCGTGGGCGACGGCGACGATGTCGCGCCCGGCGTGGGCTTCGGTCAGTTTGTTGGTGGCAAGCGCGACCCGGGCAATCACGTCGGCGAAGTTTTCGCCCTGGGGCGGCGTCGCGTGGGCGGGGGCCTGCCAGACCCGGTCGAACCCCTCGCCCAAGTGGTCTTTAAGCTCGTCGAACGTCATGCCTTGCCAGGTGCCGAAATTCTGCTCGGCGAGGTCGGGCTCGATCACGGGCTCGGGCGGAACGGCGCCCGAGGCGCGGACGTGCGGGGCAAGGGCGGCGGCCGTCTGAAGCGAGCGCTTGAGCGCGCTCGTCACCCAGACCGCGTCCCCGGGCAGCGCGACGGCGAGCGCCTTGAAGGCGGCCTCGTCGGATGTGTCGGCGTCGAGGTCGTCCTGACCGTAAATCCGGCGGTCGGGGTTGTGCACCAGGGCGTGGCGGATCCACCACCAGCGCGTCGTGACGGTCATCTCCTTGTCGGGGTCAACCGGCGGCACGGATCAACCGAGGGCGACGATGGCGAGCAGCATGCCCGTTTCCATGAGCTGCTGGGCGGCGCCCAGCACGTCCCCGGTGTAACCGCCGATGCTGCGTTGGGCGAAATAGGCGATCTTGAGAACGCCCAGCGCGCCTATCACGAGGGCGACAATGCCGGTGAGCGGGCCCAGGAACAAGAGCGCCACCGCGGCCCCGAGAACGGCGGCGAGGATGGCCTGGTTCTGATCCGGCCTTCCGGCGGCGACGGCAAGCCCGCTGCGCCGGGCCAGCTTCATCCGGTGCATCATGGCGGGAAGCGCGGCGCGCGAGGCGACCGCCGTGGCGATGAGGGCGGCGGCGGCGGCGCCGGCCTCGGCGATGATCGCGATCGCCGCGACCCGTAAGCCCAAGGTGATGACGAGGGTTAACGTGCCGTAAGCGCCAATCCCGCTGTCGCGCATGATCTTCAGTTTCTCGGTCTTGGTGCCGGCGCTGAGGACTGCGTCGGCGAAGTCCGCGAGGCCGTCCTCATGGAGCGCGCCGGTGATCGAGATCATGGCGCTGATCGCCATGAGACTCGCAATCGCCCGGGGCAGGTTGAGGCCGTCGGCGATGGCGTAGACGAGCGCTCCCGCAAGCCCCACGGCCAGACCCGCCAGGGGAAAGCCGCGCGCCGCCCGGGCCAGGGCGCCTTTCTCCTGGGCGCCCTTTGCGGCGCTTTTTCCTGTCGGCAGCAGGGTGAGAAAGCTCGCCGCTATGCGGAAATCGTCCCACCAGCCGGTCAGAACCTTGCGGAAATCGTCCCACCAGCCGGTCAGAACCTTGCCGGGATAGGGCTGATCGGTGTCGGTTTCGGGCATGGGTCGGGCTTCAGATGTGATTGCCTGCCGAAACGGCCTTCGGCGATCGTGTTTTCAAATGGTGGCTTAGGTTATATGACAGAAGCGCGCCGAGGCCAATTCAATCCGTAGTTGGTTCATACAGGTGTATAAGGCTTGCCGTGACACGACGTGAATCCCTTGCCTCTCTCGAAGAGGTGCGTGCCCTTGTCCGCGAACTGCCCGGCGCCGACGAGGGGGCGGCCGGCAAAGCGCGGGCGCGCGAGGCCGAGCTCACGAAACCGCAAGGGGCGCTCGGCCGGCTCGAGGCGCTCAGCCAATGGCTTGCCGCCTGGCAGGGCCGCCACCCGCCGCGCATCGAGCGCCCCAGGGCATGCGTCTTCGCCGGCAATCACGGCATTGCGGCGCAGGGCGTTTCGGCCTATCCGGCGGAGGTGACGGCCGAGATGGTGAAGAATTTCAGCGCCGGGGGGGCCGCGGTCAACCAGCTGTGCCGCGTGATGGACGCCGATCTCAGGGTCTATGAGATGGCGCTCGAGGAACCCACGCGGGATTTCACCGAAGGTGCCGCCATGGATGGCGCGGCCTGCGCGCGGGCCATGAGCTACGGCATGATGGCGGTGGAGCCGGGCATCGACGTTCTGTGCCTGGGCGAGATGGGCATCGGCAATACGACCTCCGCCGCCGCGATTTCTCTGGCGCTCTTCGGGGGCGAGGCCGCCGACTGGGTGGGGCCCGGCTCCGGCGTTTCCGGCGCGCGGCTGAGACGCAAGCTTGCGGCGGTCAGGGACGCCGTGAAGCTCCATGCCGGCGCGCTTTCGGACCCGCTCGAGGTCATGCGCCGTCTCGGCGGACAGGAGCTCGCGGCGATTGCGGGGGCTGTCGTCGCGGCGCGGCTGGCGCGCACGCCGGTGCTGCTCGACGGCTATGCGGCAACGGCCGCGGCCGCGGTGCTCTACGCTCTCGATCCCGGCCTTCTCGATCACTGCCAGGCGGCGCACCGCTCCGCCGAGCCGGGCCACGGGCGGCTCTTGGAAGCGATCCGCAAGCAACCGATTCTCGATCTTGACATGCGCCTCGGCGAGGCGACGGGGGCGGTGCTCGCGCTCGGCGTGCTCAAGGGCGCTTGCGCCTGTCACGGCGGCATGGCGACTTTCCAGGACGCCGGGGTCAGCGGCAAGCTGGACTAGCGAACCGC
>CBESNX010000033.1:0-11545 GCA_965531025.1 uncultured bacterium | reverse complement strand
GCCTCGACCTCCATGGTCGCCTTGTCGGTCTCGATCTCGGCGATCACGTCGCCGGGCCGGATTTCATCGCCCTCCTGCTTGAGCCATTTGGCGAGCGTGCCCTCGGTCATGGTCGGCGAGAGGGCCGGCATGAGAACTTCTATCGGCATGTCACCCTCTTCGGGACATCAAGGCCGGGGGTTTGGGCGCATCCCATGAGATCTTGCCCATGACACATTGCGAGGACCATAGCTTAAATGTGCCGGGCTCAGGCGTCGACAATTACGTCGGTGTAAAGCTCCGAAGGATCGGGCTCCGGTTCCTTTTGTGCGAATTCCACGGCTTCCGTGATGACCCCTTTGACCTCCTGCTCGATGTCCTTCAGTTGCGCTTCCTCCGCGTAACTCCCGTCGAGGAACAGCCTGCGCAGATTGTCGATGGGGTCGCGCTCGCTGCGGACCTTGTTGATCTCTTCCCGCGTGCGGTAGCGCGCGGGATCGGACATCGAATGGCCGCGATAACGGTAGGTTTCCATCTGCAATATGTACGGGCCCTTGCCGGCGCGGCAATGGGCGACCGCGATCTCGCCCGCGGCCTTGACCGCCAGGACATCCATGCCGTCGACCTTTTTGCCGGGTATGCCGAAGGGCTCGCCCCGCCTGAAGAAATCGGCGCTGGCGGTGGCCCGGGCGATCGAGGTGCCCATGCCGTACTGGTTGTTCTCGACGATGTAGACGACCGGCAGCTTCCAAAGCGCCGCCATGTTGAGGGCCTCATAGACCTGGCCCTGATTGGCGGCTCCGTCGCCGTAATAGGTCAGGCACACCTGATCGCTGCCGCGGTACTTGTGGGCGAAGCCAAGGCCCGTGCCGATCGGTACGCAGGCGCCGACAATGCCGTGCCCGCCGTAGAAGTTCCTCTTGCGGCTGACCATGTGCATCGACCCGCCCTTGCCCTTGGAGTAACCGCTCCGCCGGCCCAGGAGCTCCGCCATGACCCGGCGCGGCTCCATGCCGGAGGCAAGCATGTGACCGTGATCCCGGTATGCGGTGACGACGGTGTCATCGGGCCCGAGCGTCGCTTGCATGCCGATAACCACCGCCTCTTGGCCGATGTACAGGTGACAGAAACCGGCGATCTGGCCCATGCCATACAACTGCCCCGCCTTCTCTTCGAAGCGGCGGATCAGAAGCATTCGGCGGTAAAATTGCAGCCACTCCTTGGGCGCCGCCTTGCCCTTATTCGGCGCCGGCGCCTTGCCCTTGGCGAGCGGACTATTTTTGGCGGTCTTGCCTGAAGGACGTGCCGCCACAGCGTCCATGAGCGATGAAGTCCCCGTTGTCTAATCAACAGAATCAGTCGCGACGCGGCAAACAATATACCTCTTTGCGAAACCAGTAAAAGTCCAAAAAAACTCTTTTACCCCAAGGGGTTAGTGGATTTTAGCCTGCTTTGTGTTAAAATCTGGCCGTGGCAAGCCGTCTCGCGCAACTTTCACACTTTCGAGGACATGAAAAAGATAGAAAATGACGATCGTTTGCGGACCCGCCGAAAATGCGGAGACGCGACGAGGCTGACGAAAAATTTTCTGGATTGACGGGGCGAACGACGGGGCGAATGACGGGGCGACGGATGCCGCGCGAAAGCGGCGAGCGAGCCGCCTGCCGGCCGGGGGAATGCGTCGCGGGAAAGCGCGAAGGCGCCTATTCGCCAGCGGCAGGTGGAGGCGGATCGAAAATGACGACGTCGTCCGGATGGACGAAATTGAGGGTGGCGCGGACGCGCTCGTCCAGCATGTCGGGATCGAGGTTGTCGGGTCGAAGCAGGCCGGTGCGCCGTTCAAGGATTTTCCGCTTCTCCGTCACCGTGGCCAAGGTCGCCCTTGCCTCCTCCACCTGCTGGCTCAGCTGCAGCCAGGCAATGAGGCCCCGGTCCCCTTGCACGGCGTGATAGGCGAAGTAGCCAAAAACGCACGCCCCCAGCACCGGTCCGGCGATGTGACGCGCGCGTTTGCGAACTTCGTGGAGCAAGACCATGGGCCGATGCAATCACACTCGAATCCACCCCGTCAACAGAAAAAATATAGTAGAATCTGGAACCTAGACGAAACCGTTACGACTATGACTCAGCTTCGCCCGCCATGTGATTGGCGCGCAAAGCCGTTCTCCCCGCATAGCGGGCCGCGGGGCCGAGCCTTTCCTCGATGCGGATGAGCTGGTTGTACTTGGCGAGGCGGTCGGAGCGCGCGAGCGAACCGGTCTTGATCTGGCCGCAGTTGGTGGCCACCGCGAGATCGGCGATGGTGGCGTCCTCGGTCTCGCCCGAGCGATGGGAGATCACGGCGCGATAGCCCGATCTCTGTGCCAGGTCCACGGCCTCCAGGGTTTCCGAAAGGGTGCCGATCTGGTTCGCCTTGACGAGGATCGCATTGGCCACATTCTCCCTGATGCCGCGGGCCAGGCGCTCGGGGCTGGTGACGAACAGATCGTCGCCGACGAGCTGCACCGTCCCGCCCAGCTCCCGGGTCAGCGCGGCCCAGCCCTCCCAGTCGTCCTCGGCCATGCCGTCCTCGATCGAGACGATCGGGTAACGGGCGAGAAGGTCCGCGTAATAGGCGATCATGGCGGAGACGTCCAGGCTCTTGCCCTCGCCCGCAAGCTCGTACTTGGCCCCCTTGTGAAACGCGCTCGAGGCGGCATCGAGGGCCAGCGCGATGTCATCGCCCGGCGCGTATCCCGCGGTTTCGATCGCCTTCATGATCAGGCCCAAGGCCTCGTCGGAGGCCGCGAGGTCGGGCGCGAAGCCCCCCTCGTCGCCCACATTGGTGTTATGCCCCGCACCTTTAAGTTGGGCGCGCAAGGCGTGAAACACTTCCGCGCCCATGCGAACGGCATCTGCGATCGTCGCCGCCGAGACCGGCATGATCATGAATTCCTGGATGTCGATGGAGTTGTCGGCGTGGGCCCCGCCGTTGACGATGTTCATCATCGGCACCGGCAAGGTCCGGGCACGGGCGCCCCCCACATAGGCGAAAAGCGGAAGCCCGGCTTCCGCCGCCGCCGCCTTGGCGACCGCGAGGCTCACGCCAAGGATGGCATTGGCCCCGAGGCGAGCCTTGTTGGGGGTGCCGTCGAGCTCGACCATGGCCTTATCGATCGCCACCTGGTCCTCGGCCTCCATGCCGGAGAGCGCATCGAAAATCTCGCCGTTGACCGCTTCGACGGCCTCGAGCACGCCCTTGCCGCCGTAGCGGGACTTATCCCCGTCACGTCGCTCGACGGCCTCATGGGCGCCGGTCGAGGCGCCGGAGGGCACCGCGGCGCGGCCCAGCACGCCGGTTTCCAGCACCACGTCCACCTCGACGGTCGGATTGCCCCGCGAATCCAGGATCTCGCGGGCGTGCAGGTCGGTAATCGCGGTCATGGGACACTCACGGACTTCAGTGAACCTTCGACTTCGCGAGCCGGTCGAACTCGATCAATATGCCGACGAGCTGCGGCAGGTCCGCGAGCTTGATCATGACGGGACCGTCGGACGGCGCGTGGTCGGGATCCTCATGCGTTTCCATGAACACGGCGGCGACGCCGACGGCCACGGCGGCGCGGGCGAGGATGGGCACGAACTCCCGCTCACCTCCGCTGGCGGTGCCCCTGCCCCCCGGCTGCTGCGCCGAATGGGTGGCATCGAACACCACCGGATACCCCGTCTCGGCGAGTGTGGGCAGGGCCCGCATGTCGGAGATCAGCGTGTTGTAGCCGAAGCTCGCGCCCCGCTCGCAGAGCAAAAGATTGCGATTGCCCGTCGCCTCCACCTTGGCGATGACATTGGCCATGTCCCAAGGAGCGAGGAACTGGCCCTTCTTGATATGAATGGCCCGGCCCGTCTCGCCGGCGGCCGCCAGAAGATCCGTCTGGCGGCACAGCAGCGCGGGGATCTGCAAAACGTCCACGGCCTCGGCCACCACGGCGCACTGATCGGGCGTGTGTACGTCGGTCAGCACCGGGCAGCCCAAGGTTTCGCGCACCTCGGCCAGGATCGGCAGGGCCTTCTCGAGCCCGATGCCCCGGGGGCTCTTATGCGAGGTGCGGTTGGCCTTGTCGAACGAGGTCTTGTAGATCAGGCCGATGCCGAGCGCCGAGGTTGCCTCGACCAGCGCCTGGGACATCTCGAGCGCGTGCGCCCGGCTCTCCAACGCGCAGGGGCCGGCGATGAGCGCGAGCGGCATGTCGTTGCCCAGCGTCACGGGGCCGACCGTAACGTGACGGGGTATGGTTTTTTCCCTTGCGCGCGGTTTGTTCATGGCCTGCGACCCGACGTCCCGATCAGACGAGGCGCGACTGGTCGACGGCCGCCCGGACGAAGGACGAAAAAAGCGGGTGCGGCGCGAACGGCTTGGACTTGAGCTCGGGGTGGAACTGCACGCCGATGAACCAGGGATGATCGCTGAGTTCGATGATCTCGGGCAGCTCCTTGTCCGGAGACAGCCCCGCGAACACCAGTCCCGCGGCCTCCAGCCGTTCCTTGTAGTTGATGTTCACCTCGTAGCGGTGGCGGTGGCGCTCGCTGATCACCGCGGTGTCGTTGTAGATCTTGGACACCCGGGTATGGGGCGTGATTCGGCACTCGTATGCGCCGAGCCGCATGGTGCCGCCGAGGTTGTCCTCGGCGCTCCGTTGCTCCTGCTTCGTCCCGCGCATCCACTCGGTGAGAAGGCCCACCACGGGCTCCTTGCAGGGGCCGAACTCCGTCGAGCCGGCTGCGGGAAGGCCGGCGAGATTGCGCGCGACCTCGATCACCGCCATCTGCATGCCGAAGCAAATGCCGAAATAGGGCAGCTTGTGTTCGCGTGCAAATTGGGCGACCGCGATCTTGCCCTCGGCCCCGCGCTCGCCGAACCCGCCGGGCACGAGGACGGCGTGCACGCCGTCAAGCCTTTGCACCGTCTCTTCCGTTTCGAAAATCTCCGATTCCATCCAGTCCAGATTGACCCGCACGTTGTTGTCGATGCCGCCGTGGGTCAGCGCTTCCGAGAGCGACTTGTAGGCATCCGCGAGATGGGTGTACTTGCCGACCACGGCAACGTTGACCTCGCCCTCCGGCGAACGGATGCGGTCGACGATCTTGATCCAGCGGGAAAGGTCGGGTTCTTGCGCCCGGCTGAGCCCGAAATGGCGGCAGACGAGGTCGTCGAACCCCTCCTCGTGATAGCTGATCGGGACCTGGTAGATGGTGTCCACGTCGAGGGCCTGGATCACCGCGTCCTCGCGGATGTTGCAGAACTGGGCGATCTTGCGCCTCTCGGCGGGGGAAATTTCACGGTCCGACCGGCACAACAGGACATCGGGCTGGATGCCGACGCTCAGGAGTTCTTTCACCGAATGCTGGGTGGGCTTTGTCTTGAGCTCGCCGGCGGTGGCGATGTAAGGCAGCAACGTCAGGTGCACGTACATGGCGCGCTCGTGGCCGATCTCGTTGACCATCTGGCGGATCGCCTCGAGGAAGGGGAGACTTTCGATGTCGCCCACGGTGCCGCCGATCTCGCACAACAGGAAATCCGTGTCTTCGCTGTCGGCGACGATGAACTCCTTGATGGCGTCGGTGACGTGGGGAATGACCTGCACCGTGGCTCCCAGATAGTCCCCGTGCCGTTCGCGGTCGATGACCGTCGAGTAGATGCGTCCCGTCGTGACGTTGTCGCTCTGGCGCGAGGGCACGCCCGTGAAGCGCTCGTAATGGCCGAGGTCGAGGTCGGTTTCGGCCCCGTCGTCGGTGACGTAGACCTCGCCGTGCTGATAGGGAGACATGGTCCCGGGATCGACGTTGAGATAGGGGTCGAGTTTCCGCAACCTGACCTTGAAACCGCGGGCCTGCAACAGGGCTCCCAAAGCCGCGGAAGCCAGTCCCTTGCCAAGGGAGGAAACGACGCCGCCGGTGATAAAGATGAACCGCGTCATCGACCGCCAGGATACAGCAAACGGAGCGTTCTACCCAACAAAAAGCGGCGGCGGTCGAAGCGCCGCCGCAGAAATTTTTTCTCCCGCGACGTCAACGGGCCAGCGGAACGCTGGGCGCCGGCGGCCCGGCCGGCGCCGGCTTGGCGGGAGCCTGCTGGGTCGGCGCCGCCATCCCCTCATCGAGGATCGAGCTCGGCTTGCGCTCGCTGCTCGCGATGATGGCAAGCAAAAGGCTCATCGCCATGAACATCGCCGCGAGCACGGCCGTCGTCCGGGTCAGGAAATTGGCCGAGCCGCGGGACGTCATCAGCCCGCCCCCACCGCCGATGCCGAGCGCGCCGCCCTCGCTGCGCTGGAGCAAAACCGAGATCACCAAACCGATGGCGAGGAGCAGATGAATGAGAAGAAGGATCGTCGTCATGATCGAACCCGCACGATGACACGCCCCGCCGGTATTTGCCGGACGGCCGGAAATTTGCACACGACCTTTTACCCGCTTCCGGTCATTTCCGCTAGGGACAACTTCGGGCGATGGCCCAAAAATGGTCGGCGTCAAGCGAAGCGCCGCCGACCAGCGCCCCGTCGACCTCCGGCAGGGCCAGAAACGCCGCGGCGTTGGAAGGATTGACCGAGCCGCCGTAAAGAACGCGCAGGTTCCCGGCATCGGTCAGCCTTGCCCCGAGCGTCTCACGGATGTGGGCGTGGGCCGCGGCGATCTCGCTTGTCCCGGGCGTGCGTCCGGCGCCGATCGCCCAGACCGGCTCATAGGCGATCACCGTATTGGCCGCCCCGGCCCGTTGCGGCACCGAGCCCCGTAGCTGCCGGGCGAGCACATCGAGGGTTTTCCCGCCGTCGCGCTCGGCCTCGGTTTCGCCGATGCAGATGAGGGCGCATAGTCCCGCCTCATGCGCCGCCTCGGCCTTGGCGCGGACCAGCTCATCGCTCTCGCCATGTTCGCCGCGGCGCTCCGAGTGGCCGACGATCACGAAGGCGGCGCCCGCGTCCTTGAGCATCTCCGCGCTGACGTCGCCGGTGTGGGCCCCCGACGGTTCCGGGTGACAGTCCTGCCCGCCCACACTGATCGGCGTGTCCGAAAGAACCTGGGCCACCCGCCACAACAGGGTCGCCGGTGAACAGACGAGAAGATCGCAGCGCAGGATATCCCCGCCACCCCGGTCGCCGGACGTTCCCGCAAGCGATTTCACGCGCCGGGCGAGCTCTTCCGCCAGGGCGAGGCCGTCGCGACTCATGCCGTTCATCTTCCAGTTACCGGCAACGAGCGGCCGGCGGACATCGCTCATGGCGCCTGACCTTTCCCGTTGGCCATGATTGCGCTTGAAAAGGTTCGGTGCAAAGCCGCGCCTGTTTATCACAAGGCGCCCCCCGACGCCAGCCAGCCACCCCTTTGCGGCGCCGGTGCGGGTCAAGGGTTCGAGCCATTTCCGTGTTGCGGAGGACCATGGCCGCCTTTATCATGCCGCGCTCCGAAAGGCGTCCCTTGACCGTGCCCAGGGGCCCGCTGTCACAACAACTTCGCGGAAGGTTTACGCAAGATGCTCCAGTCCCTCCGCCGCCAAGCCAGTTCCTTTCTCGTCAAGATACTGCTTGGGCTTCTGATCTTGAGCTTCGCCGCTTGGGGCATCAGCGACATCTTCCTGGGCGCACGCGACCCGGTGGTCGCCGAGGTCGGCGACGTCAAAATCACCAGCTCGCAGCTCGAGAAATCATTCCGCCAGGAGATGGGCCGCATGGCGCCCTTGTTCAGCGGCCGCCTCGACCGCGAGCAGGCCAAGCGGATCGGCCTTCTCGACCAGGCGCTCGAGACACTCATCAATCGCGCCGTTTTCCAGTTCGGTACACGGGATCTCGGCATCGCCATCAGCGACGACCTGGTGCGCCGGGTCATCCGTGACGAGCCAAGATTCCGGAACCGGCGCGGCGAATTCGACCCAGTCGTCTTCAACCAGGTTCTTTTTTCCAGCGGACTCAGCGAGGACGGTTACGTGGAAGGCCTGAGGCAGGACCTGGCGACCTCGCAACTTGCCGTGGCGATTACGGCCCATGCAGGAGTGCCGCGCCGGATGCTGGATACGCTCTACCGCTTCCAGGAAGAGCGCCGGGTCGCCGAGCACATGCTCGTGCCCAACGGTTCGGTGACCGGCGTCGGCGTTCCCGGCGAGGCCGAAATCGCCGAGTTCCACAAGACCCACGCCGCCCGTTTCATAGCCCCGGAATACCGCGCCGTGACTTATGTGAGCCTGGACCCGCAGAGCCTTGCGGCGGAGATCAGGGTTTCCGACGAAAATTTGCGCGGAGAGTACGAGAGCCGCCGCGACGATTTCACGATCCGGGAACGGCGCAAGGCCGACCAGATCGTGTTCAAGGACGAAACGACCGCGCGGCGCGCCCATGAGGCGCTTCGCCGGGGCGAGACGTTCGCAACGGTCGCCAGGAAGGTCGGCGGCAACGACGCGGAGGTCATTGCCCTGGGCTGGGTGGAGCGCGCCGATCTTAAAACTATAACGGAGCTTGTCGAGCCCACCTTCGCGCTCAAGGACGGAGAGTTCAGCGCGCCCGTGAAAAGCCCCCTGGGCTGGCACATCGTCCGGGTCACGGCGTCCGAGAAGGGGCGGGTCAAAAGCCTCGGGGAAGTCCGCGAGCAGCTGGCAAAGGATATCGCCCTGCGTCTCGCCGTCGACGGCATCTACCGGCTCGCCAACCGTCTCGAAGATGCCCTCGCCGGCGGCGCCGGCATCGAGGAGGCGGCGCGCGCGCTGAGGCTCAAGGCGGTCAAGATCGAGGCGGTCGATTCCCGCGGGTTCACGTCGGCGAGGAAGGCGGCCGACGGTCTCGCGAAAAGCGCCTGGTTCCTCAAGGCGGCGTTCGCAACCCCGGAGGGGCAGGAAAGCGAGCTGATCGAAACCGCCGATGGCGGCTACTTCATCCTGCGGGTGGACAGGGTAACCAAGCCGGCGTTAAGACCGCTCAATTCCGTGCGCGAGGAGGTCGTCGCGGCATGGCGGGCCGACCGGCGCGCCCGGGAGGCGGAAAGGCGGGCCAACGGAATCCTCGAGCGCATAAAGGGCGGCGAGGATCTCGCCGGCATCGCCGCCAAGGAAAAGCTCGAGCTTAAAACGACGTCGCCCTTTACGCGATCGGGCCGCGATTCCGTGTCGAGTTTGCCCCCGGCGCTGACCGCCAAGCTGTTTACGCTCAAGCCCGGCGATTCGGCCGTTGTCGGGACCGTCGACGGCTTCGTGGTCGCGCGTCTCAAGGAGATCAAACCCGCCGATCCGGATTCGGACCAAAAGACCGCGGACAAACTGCGCGATGCGTTGCGCGAAGGCCTCGCCTCCGATCTTCTGGCCCAGTTCGCGCGCGCGCTCCGTCAGCGCTACGCGGTCGAGATCAACCGAAAGACCATCGAAACCCGGTTTTAGTTCATGCATAGTTTGCCGGACTTTCCGTCCTTTGCCCCGACATACGAGGCGAGGCGGGGACAGGTCGTGTGGACGAAGCTGGTGGCCGACCTGGAAACGCCCGTCTCCGTCATGCTCAAGCTGGCGGCAGGGGAATCCAACAACTTCCTGTTCGAATCCGTCGAGGGCGGCGCGGTGCGCGGGCGCTATTCCTTCATCGGGCTCAGGCCCGATCTCGTCTGGCGCACCCGCGGCAATGACGCCGAGGTCAACCGCGCGGCGCGCAGGGACCCCGGCGCTTTCGAGGCCTGCGCGGGCGGGGCGCTTGAATCCTTGCGCGGCATCATCGCCGAATCGCGCATCGAGACGCCTGGCGAGCTGCCGCCCATGGCGGCGGGGCTTTTCGGCTATATGGGCTACGACACGGTCCGGCTCATGGAGCGCCTGCCCGACGCGAACCCCGACGAGCTGGGCACCTTCGACGGGATTTTCCTGCGCCCCACAACCGTCGCGGTCTTCGACAACATCGAGGACGTGGTCACCATCATCACGCCGGTCTGGCCCGCCGACGGGATCGACGCCCGCGCCGCCTATGACGAAGCCCAAGCCCGGCTTCAGGAGGTTCTCGACGCCCTCGAAGGGCCCCTGCCCTACCGCCACGAAGCCGCTTCCGGCGACGCGCCGCCGCCGTCCACGGAATCGAACACGACGCGGGAGGAGTACCACGCCATGGTCGAGAAGGCGAAGGAGTACGTCTACGCCGGCGACATATTCCAGGTGGTTCCCTCGCAGCGCTTCTCGGTGCCGTTCGGGCTGCCCCCCTTCGCGCTTTACCGCTCGCTGCGCCGGCTCAACCCGTCGCCGTTCCTGTTTTACCTCGACCTCGGGGAGTTCGCGGTGGTGGGCTCGAGCCCTGAAATCCTGGTGCGGCTGCGCGACGGCATCGTCACCATCCGGCCCATCGCCGGCACGCGAAGGCGCGGGGTCGATGCGCAAGAGGACCGCAGGCTGGCCGAGGATCTCTTGTCCGACCCGAAGGAGCTGGCGGAACACCTGATGCTCCTGGACCTTGCGCGCAACGATGTCGGCCGGGTGGCCAAGGTGGGCACGGTCGAGGTCACCGAGCGGATGTTGATCGAGCACTATTCCCACGTCATGCACATCGTCTCCAATGTGCAGGGCGAGATCGAGCCCGGGTTCGGCGCGCTCGACGCGCTGATCGCGGGATTTCCGGCGGGCACCGTGTCCGGCGCGCCCAAGGTGCGCGCCATGGAGATCATCGACGAGCTGGAATGTTCGCGGCGCGGCATTTACGGCGGGGCCGTCGGTTACTTCGCCGCCAACGGCGCCATGGACACCTGCATCGCGCTGCGCACCGCGCTCGTCAAGGACGGCACCATGTATGTCCAGGCCGGCGGCGGCGTCGTCGCCGACTCCGATCCGGAAACGGAGTACCAGGAAAGCTGCAACAAGGCCCGGGCGCTGATCCGCGCGGCGGAGGAAGCGGTGCGGTTCGCGGCCCGGAACGGCTGAGCCGAGACGCTTGGCAGGGTTGAACCGGCCCTGGTTTTCGCGAGCCGCGGGCAGGCGGCCACGGCGCCCTCCCTTTGCCGGCGCCCCCCGTTGGCAATGCGACGCCGCACTCAGGGTGCAGTTGACCTCGACGTCTCCGGCGGCCCCGCCTTGCGCATAACAAGGCGGATCAGTCCCGGCTCAATGTGGAGTGTTGGTAAACCGCAGGGCGGGCGCCGAAGGTCACCCGGAAGCTCGCCGCAATGGGCCGCGGGCCGAAAAATACCTTGGTTTTTCAAGTGGTTGGATGGTGGGCGCGGCTGGGATTGAACCAGCGACCCCTACGATGTCAATGCAGTAACCGCCAAAACACCGCACACAAAAACCACGCACTTTCAAACACTTACCCTTCTGCACACCATCCTGTTTTTTCAACCTTGTGGTTCGTTTGTGGTTCGTTTGGGGTCAGAGTTGGCAACATTTGGCAACAGGGCGGCACGCTAAGAAGGCGGTCGAGGCGAGCTGCAGGGGAACTCGCCCGACCGGCCATCTGCCAATCCCGACACACCAAAGGACAAGCGAAACAAAGAACGACGGGATTGAGTTGATGTAACGCGATACTAACTACCTTGGATTCCCCATTTACAGCGCCATTTTGGTGGCCTGCTGAGCCAATTCATC
>CBESNX010000032.1:0-11619 GCA_965531025.1 uncultured bacterium | reverse complement strand
AGCCCCGGCGCCGTATCGGGCCCGAGCTCGGGCAACCGCTCGGACCTCTCTCGGGGCGGGCTCTCGGCCGGCTTGGGCCGCCGCGCCGCCGCCGGCTTTTGCACCGCCGGCGCGTCGACCGGCGCCTCGACCGGCGTCTCGGCCGGCGCCTCGGCCGGTGCGGCCCGCCGTTGTTCTGGCCGCTCCAACGGCTTGACCCCGCCCACGGTGCGCGCCCAAAGCTCCGCCTCCTCCCGGGTAACAGCGCGGGCGGGCGGGGTAACAGCGCGGGCGGGCGGGCGCGATTTGGTTCCCTTTCCCCGGCCCGGAAAGCGGGAAGCGGTTCGGGTGTCTTTGGTCATCCTGCGAGGCGGCTTTTGCGCAAATGCGCGCAAAGCATGGTGGCTAACGGCGGCGAACGCAAGGGCTGGCCCCGACTCACCGGGCGGCAAGACGGCGTTGGGCGGCGCCCAGCGGCAGCAGGAGGTAGTATTCGCCGAGGGATCTCATGCGCCCGGCGCGTTCCGCCGCCTGGGCCCCGAATCCCCAGAACACGTCGCCCCGCACCGGGCCCTTGATCGCCGCGCCGGTATCCTGGGCAATCAGCAAGCGCCGAAGCCTCTCGTCGGGCCGCGCCGGATCGGCGGCATCGAGCCAGACGGGAACGCCGAGCGGGATGAACTTCCGGTCGACGGCAAGGCTTCGGCCCGGCGTCAACGGCACGCCTGCGGCGCCGACGGGGCCTTGGCCGTCAAGCTCGCGGAAGAAGATGTAAGACGTGTTTTTCGCCATGACCGCCCCGGCTTCATCGGGATGGGCCTTGAGCCAGGCGCGAATCGACTGCATCGTGGCGCCTTCCGCGCTCAACTCGCCGCGCCTGATCAGCTCACGCCCGATGGAGAAATAGGGGCGGCCGTTCCGTCCGGCGTAGCCGACGCGCATGACGCCACCACCATCGAGGATCACCCGGCCCGATCCCTGGATGTGAAGGAAGAAAGCGTCGATGGGGTCATCCACCCAGACGATCGTGAGCGTCCTTCCCTTCAACTCGCCCGCGTCGATGCGTGCGCGGTCGTGATAGGGGCGCAAGCGCCCGCCGACAACCCGTCCGGCAATGCGCCGGCCTTTCAAATCTACCCGGAATTCGCCCAGATCGACCGTTACGAGATCCTGCGGCAACCCATAGATCGGCACGTTGTACCGCTTGGACGGGTTGCGCGCGCCATGGAGTTCGGCCTCATAATAGCCGGTGAACAGCCCCTGCGACTTACCGCCGCCCGACGCCCGGAAGGGCACGAAATGGCGCTCGAAAAACGCCCGGGCCGCCGCATCGTCCCCTTCCGGCAGGCGCTCCGCCGCGGTGCAAGGCGCCCGCCAGTCCTCGACCCGCCCGCCGACGGCCCCCACTGCGCGCTCGTCGGCGGCGCCGGCGAGGCGCGCGCAGGAGCGGCGCAAGGGGGCAATGGCGGCGGCATGCGCGTCATCGGCCCAGCCGGCGAGCCGGGCGAAGCTCGCGGGGGTCAAGGCCAGGCGATCGGACGGAGGCGGCGCAGGCGCGCAAGCCGAGAGCAAAAATACGGCGGCGAGAACCGCCGCCGCGCGGACTTTCAAGTTACTGGGAGGTTTCGGTGCTGACAAGCAACCAGTTGGGGTCCCTGGAACGGGCGTCGCGCGCGAAAGTCCAAATGTCGGTGACCTTGGTGACACCGTCCCCATCCCCCTCGACGACATCGCCGGCCTCGTTGCGGGTGACGTTGATCTGTTCGGTGACGAACTTCACCGTGATGTAGGCGGTGCGGTCCTCGATGTGGGCCTGGAGGATCTCCGCCCCTTTGAACCCGAGGAGGCTGGTCTCGAGGATCTCCTTGGCCGCGTTCCGGGCCTTGATGGCGGAAGCGAAATTGTCATAGACCTCCTCGCTCAGGAGCGCCTTGAGTCTGTCGGTGTCGCCCGCCGCGAAGGCGCCGACGATGTACTCGAAGGCGGTGCGGGCGCCGGTCACGAACTGGTCCTTGTCGAATGCGGGATCGGCCACCTTGATCTGGGAAAGGCCCGCCGCAAGCGGCGTTTCGGGCGCCCCTTCCGTCCCTTCGGCCCGCGCGGCTTCGGCCGCGCCCTCGCGGCTGCGGCCGGGCAGTGGCACCACTCTCTCCGATGCGGACTCGGACTGCTCGCCCCCCTCTTCGGGCGGCTGCACCGAATATGGATCGGGCCGACGCCGCTCGTGACCGGTGCGCCGGCCCAGGACGCTGCGCAAGCGCAGCACGATAAAAGCCGCTATCATGGCGAGCAGGATGACATCAAATGGAAAACCGTCGTCCATCACTGGTGCCTGTGGCCGGTCGGCGGCGCGGGGCGCGGCGAGAGGATTAACATAGCGGTCCAAGTTAACAAGCAACTCGCTCAAAATCCAGCCCCGAAACCGCGCCGGGTCTCGTACCTAGGAACTCCAGACGCAAAAAACAAGACGAACAATGGCTATCTTCCCCGCTCTCATCATCGCCCTCATCATCGTGCCATTGCTGGAAATCGCCGTGCTGGTGGAGGTTGGCGGCCTCATCGGCGTGTGGCCCACCCTGGCCGTGGTGATCGCGACCGCGCTGGCCGGGAGCTGGCTCTTGCGCTCCCAGGGATTGGGCGTGCTCAACCGCGCGCGCGCCACGCTCGCGCGCAACGAGTTCCCGGCAGGGGAATTGTTCGATGGGCTGTGCCTGTTGGTCGCCGGGGTTCTCCTGCTGACCCCGGGCTTTATCACCGACGCCCTTGGCCTCCTGCTCTTCGTGCCCGCATTACGGATAAGCCTGGGCCGGAGGCTTTGGCGCTACCTGCTGGCAAGGGGAAGCGTCGACGTCCACCTCTACGGCGCGCAACATAAGGAGCAGGCGAAAACGGAGCGGGATGACAGAATCATCGAAGGCGAATTCAAGGAGGTGCCCGGTGAATCGGACGCCGATCAGGAGGGCGACGGCGAAGACCGGGACAATCGACCGACCCGCTGACCGAGCATGACAGCGCCGCCGCCGGAAGCCTTACCTCGTCACGGCGCCCGGCGCCGAGAGATCGGGACCCGGGGCTCGGCTTGCGCCTCCGCCCGATCCGTGCTAGCCACGGCGGCGCCTCAGACTGGAACCCCCATCATGTCCGACACGCCGCCCGAAGACCAACCCAAACCGGACCCCGCCACGGCTGAAGGCCAAGCCGAGAAGACCGATCCCGGCGGCCAGGCCGGGATGGGCGAGGTTTCCGTCCACACCGCCGCCCAGTACATCAAGGACCTCTCCTTCGAAAATCCCAACGCGCCGCATATCCTTAATACCGACGAGGAGGATGTTCCAGCCGTGGACATGGATATCAGCGTCGACACCGAAAAGGTCGGTAAGGACACCTATGAAGTGGCGCTGATCATGCGGGCCGTGGCCGTGCGTGGGGGAAAAACGATCTTCCTGGTTGACCTCACCTATTGCGGCCTGTTCAGCCTGAGTAACGTCCCGCAGGACCAGGTCGCGCCGATCCTGAGGATCCATTGCGCGATGCTTTTGTTCCCCTTCGCCCGCCACATCGTCGCCGACGCCACCCGCAACGGCGGCTACCCGCCGCTCCTGATCAATCTCGTCGACTTCGCCCAGCTCTACCACCAGCACCGCGGCGACCAGAAAAAGGGCAAGAAAGAGCGCAAGAAAGAGGGCGAGAAAAAGGGTCAAGAGAAGGATGGGTGACGAGGGCTGCCGCCCGGCCTCTCTTTGACCGCCGCGTTCCAGCCACGCGCAAGACCCCGTTGCAAAATTCGGACACGGCCGCGTCGGCCCGCCGACGGTGGCTCAAGGCCGGTCAGGACGTCCAGATCGGACTCTTGAGCCCCTTGAGGAACTCGCCGTGGGCCTCGATCTCTTCCTGGGTGGGCGCGTGAGGCCTGGCCGGGCGCGCCGGGCGCGGCGCCGCCTCGGATGACGCGGCCTCGGCCCCCCCTGCCGCCAAGCCGAGCCCCGGCTGCCGGCCGCCGGTCAGCTCCAGATAGACCTCGGTCAGCAATTCCGCATCGAGACGCGCGCCATGGGTGGCGCGTGCCGAATTGTCGATCCCGAATCGGCGGCACAGGGCGTCGAGCGAGGCGGGTGCGCCCGGGAACCGCCGCCGGGCCATTTCCAGGGTATCCCTAACGCGGACGTCGGTGAGCGGCCCTTGATTCAGCCTGGCGAGTTCCGCGTTGATGAACCTCAAATCGAACTCGGCGTTGTGGATCACCAGGTCCGCGTTCTCCACGAAGGCCAGGAACTCCGCCGCAATCTCGGCGAAAGGCGGGTGCGCCGAAAGGAATTCTTGCGAAAGCCCGTGGATCTGGAACGCTTCGTCGGGCATGTCGCGCCCGGGATCGACGTAGCTATGAAAGATCCTGCCCGTGGGCATGCGGTCGACAAGTTCGACGCAGGCGATCTCGACGATACGGTGGCCGGCCTCGGGGTCGAGACCGGTTGTTTCGGTGTCCAGCACAATCTCACGCATGTTCTCTTCCGACAAAACGGTAATGGGACGCGTTAATGGGTCCAGCCTTCCCCGGTCGATCGGATCGGCCGCCCGGTGCGGCGCGCGCGCCGCACCGATCTTACAATCCTGGCCAGTTCGCGCAAGGTCAAGCGGCGGCTGAGCCCGGTCGGCACGACAAAATCCGCGCGCCGCCGTTTCTCGCCGTCGGGCACCTGGCGGGCGCGCACGGCGGCGAGGCGGGCGCGCGTCATGCCGGGCCGGCTCAGCACGCGGGCCTCCTGAAGGTAGTGCGGCGCCGTCATCACGATGGTGGCGTCACAGCGCGCATCCCAGCCCGTCTCGAACAGCAGCGGGACATCGAGAACGACGACCTTTTCCCGGCGGAGGGCGGCGAGCATCAGAAATTGGCGCGCGGCCTGGCGCACGAAGGGGTGAATGATGGCCTCCAGCCGAGCAAGCGCCTCCTGATCGCCAAAAACCCTGTCCGCCAGAGCATTGCGGTCGACGATGCCCTTCCGGACCGCGTCGGGGAAGGCCGTCTTGACCGCCGGCACGGCCGCCCCGCGCGGGCCCAGGACCTGATGGACGGTCTGGTCCGCCTCGTACACGGGAACACCGAGGCTGCGGAGCATTGCCGCGGCCGTCGACTTGCCCATCCCGATCGAGCCGGTAAGCCCGAGAACGACCATGCCGCGGATCACCGGCCGATGCCTCCGCTACGACACGTCGAGCCGGTGAACGTCCGTGGCCGTTGACTGGCAACCATGCGGGGACCTCGCGCCCGGGTGCGTGACCACATGAGTCCGTCGATCGGCTCGCCGCTAGATGTCCCGCGCCACGAAGTCCCGCAGCTCGTCGGTGACTTCCGGTTCCACACCGAACCAGACCTTGAAGCCCGGGCGTGCCTGGTGCAACAACATCCCAAGGCCGTCGACCACCCTGTGGCCGCGCTCGGCCGCGGCCTTCAAGAGCGGCGTCTCAAGGGGCGTGTACACGACGTCGTAGACCACCCCGCAGTCCGGCAGGCTCGTGAGATCGAGATCCAACGCGGGCTGCCCTGTCATGCCCTGCAGGGTGGAGTTGACCACAAGCGCCGCGTCCGCCAGGGCACGGGCGCGATTGATCCACGGCAACACGCGTAGGGGCTCGCCGATGGCAAGGGCAAGCGCTTCGGCGCGGCCGAGCGTACGGTTGACGACGCGCACCTCCGGAACACCCGCATCGACCAGGGCGACACACACGGCCCGGGCGGCGCCGCCAGCCCCGATCACCACGGCAGGCCCGCGATCCGGCCGCCAGTCCGGCGCACTGGCCTTGAGGTGCTCGGTGAAGCCGTAGGCGTCCGTGTTGGTGCCCTCAAGGCTGCCGTCGGCGCGCACGGTGACGGTGTTGACCGCGCCGATGCGCCGGGCCAGTGGATCCACGACATCGACGGCGGCCAGCGCCGCCTCCTTATGAGGAACCGTGACGTTGACACCGCGAAAGCCCAAGAGCGCGAGGACGCGGAGCGCTTGGCCGAAATGCCCCGGGTCGATCCCCAGCGGGACATAGGCCCCATCGACGCCATACTTCTCGAGCCAGTAACCGTGCAGCCGCGGCGAGCGCGACTGCTCGACCGGCCAGCCCATCACGCCGGCAAGCTTGGCGTTGCCGGAGAGAATCACGGTTTAACCACCCCGTGATTGCGCAAAAAATCCAGCAGCGCCAGGAGCGGCAGGCCAAGGATGGTAAAGTAATCCCCTTCGACCTTCGAGAAGAGTTGGGCGCCGCGCCCTTCAAGCTGATAGGCACCCACGGACTCGAGCGCCGCCGGGCCCACCGCCGCGAGGTAATCGTCGAGAAACCCGTCGGTGAACGGCCGCATGGTGAGCTTCGCATGTCCGAGATGGTGCCACAGGCGCTGGCCGTCCCGGACCACACACACGCAGCTTATCAACTCGTGGGTGTGGTCCCTGAGCGCCATCAGGTGAGTCCGCGCGTGGCTGTTGTCGACCGGCTTGTCAAACCAAACGCCGGCGCAATCCAGGATCTGGTCCGCGCCGATCACGAGCGCGTCCGGGTGATGGCGTGAGACGCGCTGTGCCTTGAGCTCGGCCAAGGTCTCGGCGACCGCCGCCGCTGGCGCACCCTCGGCCCCCATGGCGCGCTTGATCTCGTCCTCATCGATCGCCGCCGGGTCGAACTCGCAGCCAACACCGGCGCGCCGCAGGATGTCCGCCCGCGCCGAGGAGGCCGAGGCTAGGACAACTCGGGGCGGTGCCGCGGCGCGACGCGCCGTCGCGTCCGGCGGTGTCACAACCGCGGCCACTGGTGGTGCGGGGCGTTCAATGCCGGCCTGAACATTGCCCGAATTCCTTTCCAATCTGGGCCGCCTGGAGGTTAACACGGGAGACATGTACAGCAAAGAACGCCGCCTTACACCGGCGCCGCCGCGCGCCAGCTCGCCGCAGCACCGCTTGTGCGGTCCGCCATCCGAAGGAAGACGGTTCGCCAGACCCTGTTGATAGTGGCCGCACTTCGGGGGCAACTCGGTATACTTCACCGAGCAGCCATATTTAACCCCCCCAACCAGAGAACAATCCGCCAGCCTGTCATCAAGGGTGTAAAGTTTTCCCGCCCTTTGGGCAAACACTCAAACCTCTTGGCAAGCTATGTCGTACGCGCCTATCAGGCTCGCCGCCCCCTCCCTAGAGCGGTGGAAAAATCCCTCTCACCCCTGAATCCCCGATTCCCACAGGGACACAACAACTACAACAACCTTTAAAGGATTCTCTAATAATTGTAGTAGTCAGCGGTGCCATGACGCCAACCACACCTGTCTCCGAGTCGTCTCCAGCAACGCCGAACAAGCTTCTCTGTCGCGCCCTGGCAGGTCAGGCTCTGCCGCGCCCGCCATTCTGGTTCATGCGCCAGGCCGGTAGGTACTTGCCGGAGTACAGGAAAGTTCGTGAAAAGGCCGGGAGCTTTCTCGACTTCTGTTATTCGCCGGAGCTTGCGTGCGAAGCGACGCTGCAACCGGTGCGACGCTTCGGAACCGACGCCGCGATCGTGTTCTCGGACATTCTGGTGATTCCGGACGCACTCGGGCAGGCGGTCGATTTCCTGCCGCAAAAGGGTCCAGTACTCGAACCGATCCGCTCAGTCGGTGATGTTGAAGCGCTCTCTCCCGGTAGGGTGCGTGATCGTTTGGACCCGGTCTATGAAACCCTGCGGCGGGCGCGGGGTGCGCTGCCACAGGGAGTGGCGTTAATCGGATTCGCCGGCGCGCCTTGGACGGTGGCCTGCTACATGGTGGAAGGGAGCGCGCCCTGGGAGTTCACGTGTGCGAGGGCATGGGCGCGCGATCGGCCGGCCGAGATGCAAGCCCTAATCAGCATCCTGATCGAGGCTACAGCCACCCATCTGATTGCACAGGCCGACGCCGGCGCCGAGGTCCTGCAGCTCTTCGACACCTGGGCCGGGGCATTGGCCGCGGCGGAGTTCGAGCGTTGGTCCATCGCGCCGACGGCGGAGCTTGTCCGCAGGATCAGGGAGCCTCATCCCGAGGTTCCGATCATCGGTTTCCCGAATAAGGCTGGGCGCCTTTACGCGGCCTACGCGGAGCGCACGGGCGTCGACGCCGTTTCCATCGACAGCACGGTGCCGCTCCAGTGGGCCGCGAACGAGCTTCAGCCTCACTGCCCGGTCCAGGGCAATCTCGACCCTTACCTGCTTGTAAGCGGCGGCAAACCGCTTCGGGATGAAGCTCAAAGGATTCTCTCGGTTTTGGGCCGCGGGCCGTTCGTGTTCAATTTAGGCCATGGCGTCCTGCCGCAAACGCCGCCCGAGCATGTTAGCGAGCTTGCCGATATTATCCGTGACTGGGGCTCCTGAAGGGGCTGCGGCGCAGAAGGACGGGCACACGACTTCGCGCATGACGAAAACCGCTGTGGTGCTCTTCAACCTGGGTGGGCCGGACCGGTTAGACGCGGTCCAGCCCTTCCTGTTCAATCTTTTCAACGACCCGAACATCGTCGATGTGCCGGGACCCGCGCGATGGCTGTTGGCGCGGTTCATCGCGCAGCGGCGGGGCCCTGTCAGCCGTGAAATCTACCGCCGCATCGGAGGCAAGTCGCCGCTCCTGGAACGCACGATGCGGCAAAGGGACGCGTTGACCGAGGCGCTGTCCGATCTGGAGGATGTCAGAGTATTCGTCTCGATGCGTTACTGGCATCCCATGAGTGATGAAATCGCCGCTGCGGTCGCGGACTACGGGCCGGACGAGATCATCCTTCTGCCCCTTTACCCTCAGTTCTCCAGGACGACGGCTGGATCTTCGCTGCGGGACTGGCGCCGGGCGGCCGGGAAGGCCGGCCTTCGGGCGCCCAGCCGGGCCATCTGTTGCTACCCGACGGCGGCGGGCCTCGTCGCGGGCTTGGCGGAACTGGTACGCAAGGGGATCAGCGAAGCGGCGGGGGGTGCGGCCAGGGTGCGGGTGTTGTTTTCCGCCCACGGCCTGCCCAGGCGGGTTGTCGCCAGGGGCGATCCCTATCAATGGCAAGTCGAGCAGACCGCCGCGGCCCTGGTTTCGCGACTCGGCATCGAGGGCCTCGACTGGGTGGTGTGCTATCAGAGCCGCGTGGGACCACTGCGGTGGATCGGCCCCGCAACCGATGCCGAGATCGTCCGCGCCGGTGCGGCGGGGCTGGGCGTGGTGGTGGTGCCGATCGCTTTCGTCTCGGAGCATTCGGAAACCTTGGTGGAGCTCGACATCGACTATCGCAACCTCGCCGCGGATCGCGGCGTTCCCGTCTTTATCCGCGTGCCGGCGCTGGGGACCGACCCGGCGTTCATCGACGCCCTCGCTCATCTTGTGCGCGAGGCGCGGGAGCAAGGTGTCGCGCTTTGTTCGCAATCGGGCGGGCGGTATTGTCCGGCGGGGCTCGCGGGCTGTGCTTTCGCGCAGGCGAGGGCGCCAGGTGCAACCGAAGCTGCATAGGAGGAGGCGATGACGGCGTGGCTCAGTGATCTCCATCCCTGGATCAAGGCCCTGCACATCATCAGTGTGATCGCTTGGATGGGCGGGCTTCTGTACCTGCCGAGGCTGTTCGTGTATCACTGCGCCGCTGCGGCCGGCTCCGAGAGCTCGGAGATGCTGAAAGTGATGGAGCGCCGCCTGTTGCGGGTCATCGTGAACCCCGCCATGGTCGCGACCTTCCTGTTCGGCGGGCTCCTGGTGCTCACCCCGGGGCGGATCGATTGGGCGTCGGGATGGTGGTACGTGAAACTCCTGCTGGTGCTCGCGATGGCCGCCGGCCACGGCATGATGGCGCAATGGCGCCGGGATTTCGAGGCCGATGCCAACCGGCGGCCGGCCAGGTTCTATCGCATTGCCAACGAGGCGCCCACGGTCTTGATGATCGCCATCGTCATCTTGGCGGTGGTGAAGCCATTCTGAGGCTGTCGGCTCCGGCCCGGCGGGGCCGAGCGGCCCGTAAGATTTTGTTAACCAATTTCCGGGAGAGTGGGTATTCCGAAAGCCGCCTACGCCGACCAGTAGATCCCCAGTGTGCGAATCGCCGTTTGACACGTGACGGGGTTTTAGGTAAATGGTTAGACCTTGTCACGGCGGCTGTCCGCCCGCCGCTTGTTCGTCTCATCTCGTTTCAAAGAAAAAAATCCACGTCATGTGACCCGGGAATCGGGTTTGGCTCGCGGCATCGACTAGAAACTCCCAAGGCGTCCTCACCTTATCCCGGCTCGTCCGTTCCTCACGAATCCACCGCATCGGCATGAACCTCCAGGAATTAAAGCAGAAATCACCGGCCGATCTTTTGGCCTACGCGGAAGATCTCCAGATCGAGAACGCCAGCAGCCTGCGCAAGCAGGACATGATGTTCGCGATCCTCAAGCAGCTGGCGCAGAACAACACCCCGATTTTCGGTGACGGCGTGCTGGAGACCTTGCAGGACGGCTTCGGGTTCCTGCGTTCGCCCGAATCCAACTACCTGCCGGGTCCCGACGACATCTACGTTTCGCCGAGCCAGGTGCGGCGGTTCAGCTTGCGCACCGGCGACACGGTCGAAGGCCAGATCCGCTCACCCAAGGACGGCGAGCGCTACTTCGCGCTTCTGAAGGTCGAGAACGTCAATTACGGGCCGCCGGAAGACGTCCGCCACCGGATCAATTTCGACAACCTCACGCCGCTCTACCCGGAGGAGCGGCTGCACCTCGAGGTCGACGATCCGCCGGTGAAAGACTTGACCAGCCGGGTGATCGATCTGATTGCGCCGCTGGGCAAGGGACAGCGGGCGTTGATCGTCGCCCCGCCGCGCACCGGCAAGACGATGATGCTGCAGAACATCGCCCACTCGGTCAGCGTCAATCACCCGGAAGTCTACCTTCTCGTGCTTTTGATCGACGAGCGGCCCGAGGAGGTGACCGACATGGCGCGCTCGGTGAAGGGCGAGGTGGTGAGTTCGACCTTCGATGAACCCGCGTCGCGTCACGTCCAGGTGGCCGAGATGGTCATCGAAAAGGCGAAGCGTCTGGTCGAGCACAAGCGGGACGTGGTCATCCTCCTCGATTCGATCACCCGGCTGGCGCGCGCCTACAACACCGTCGTGCCGTCCTCCGGCAAGGTGCTGACCGGTGGTGTGGATGCCAATGCGCTGCAGCGTCCGAAGCGGTTCTTCGGCGCCGCCCGCAACATCGAGCACGGCGGATCGCTCACGATCGTCGCCACGGCGCTGATCGACACCGGGTCGCGCATGGACGAAGTGATTTTCGAGGAGTTCAAGGGCACCGGCAATTCGGAGATTATTCTCGACCGTAAACTGACCGACAAGCGCACCTTCCCGACGATCGACATCACCCGCTCGGGGACCCGCAAGGAAGAGCTGCTGCTCGAGCCGGACGTGCTCCCCAAGATCTGGGTCTTGAGGCGAATCCTGATGCCCATGGGCGTCGTCGATGCGACGGAGTTTCTGCTCGAAAAGCTCAGGGAATCCAAGAGCAACGCCGAGTTCTTCGAGTCCATGAACGCTTGAGGGTCTCGTGGCGTGCTCAAGAGGCGATCAACGCCCGGCCCGTGCAAGCGGCCTCACCGTCGACGGGAAAGCCTGGCCCGGGCGCAAGCCGACGGCAACCCGGCGCATGAATCGGGCCGCCGTCCGTTGG